>JAYTCQ010000154.1:0-11059 GCA_043736395.1 Blastocatellia bacterium
AATTGCGAAGGGCTGCTGCGCACGAGCGAAGCGAAGATTCGGATTTGCGCGCTTCGACTTATTCTGCGGAGAATTGCCTAACTGCAAACAGGTTCTATATAAGTTTAGGTTCGCCGCCATAGAATTACATCGTGAGTAATACTCTCCCAACTTTCTATGAATTTCTTTTTCCTGCCCCCTTTTTTCTTGTCAGTTTTTCCCCTGGACTAATGAACTATGCTCATTCTTGGAATCGAAACTTCGTGCGATGAAACCGCTGCTGCCGTGATTGAAAACGGCAACGTCGTGAAATCGAATGTGATTCATTCGCAAATTTCTACGCATCAAAAATTCGGCGGCGTAGTCCCGGAAGTGGCTTCGCGTGAACATCTCGACAAAATCAGTTCGGTCGTCAATGAAGCTCTCACGCGGGCGGAATTGACTCCGCAGGACATTGACGGTATCGCAGTCACACAAGGGCCAGGATTAATTGGTTCGTTGTTGGTCGGGATCAATTATGCAAAGGGGATGGCGTTCGCTACGAAAAAGCCCATCGTTGGAATTAATCACATCGAAGGGCATGTGTACTCGACTGCGTTTGAATTTCCTACGCCGGAATATCCGGCTCTCGCGTTGGTCGTTTCGGGCGGACATACGAATGTATTTTTGCTGCCGGAAGCGGAGAAGTACAAATTAGTTGGTAGGACTCGCGATGATGCGGCGGGTGAGGCTTTTGATAAGGTTTCGAAATTGCTCGGGCTCGGCTATCCCGGCGGACCTGTAGTTGATCGTCTCGCTAAACTCGGCAACAAACGCGCGATAAATTTTCCCATCGCAGAAATTAAGGAACACAGATTCGATCTTTCGTTCAGCGGATTGAAAACAGCGGTGCTGCGGTATGTGAAGGAAAATAATATTCTGAGTTCAAGTTCGCAGCCTGAATCCAATCAACAAATTCTCGATATTTGCGCGAGCTTTCAATTCGCTGTCGTACGCGCACTGATCCGCAGCCTGCGCCGCGCCGCGCAGGAACATCCCGTGAAAACATTAATTTTAGCCGGAGGCGTCGCGTGCAATTCTGAACTCCGCGTAGCCTTTCAGCAGCTCGCCGATGAATTGAAAATCCCCGCGCATATTCCTTCGCCGATTTACACTTCGGATAACGCCGCGATGATCGCGGCGGCTGGCTATCCAAAATTATTGCGCGGAGAAAACGCCGGATGGGAAATGAGCGCAGACGTAACGCTGCGATTGCCGAATGTGGATGTTGAGGTTTTGGAGCCAGGGAAGAAGAAACGGTATCGGTGGTAGCGTAAATATTCCAGTTTGCGATTTTGGAGTGATTTTTTATACTAAGAGGTTTTTATGAATGTTCCCGAAACATTGGAGAAATGGACTTATGAAACAGTCACTGAACTCGCAAAGGTAGGTCGATGTGAGGGAGATCGGCATGATTTCAAGCTTAATCTGCCAGACCCCGATAATCTTACAAAAATCTGCTGTGCGTTCTCGAACTCTCAAGGTGGATTCATCGTCCTCGGTGTGAAAGACCGTTCAGGTCACTTTCTAGTCGAAGGGGTAGCTCCGGATTCCGAAATTGCCAAGAAGTTCGCGGACAAGCTTAAGGCTGTCCCGTCTGTGGAATTCTTGATTCCACGTGATATTAAAGTACCCGGAACCTCGAAGGTTATCTATGTGTTTCATATTCCAAGAAGTTCCCAACGTCCCCACATCCCAGAAGCCTATGACAAACGTGTGTTTTGGAAACGCACACCCGGAGGATGCGAACAGATGAGTTACGACGAAATCCAAGAGCAGTTCATCCGCAATGGGGAGCGACGCGACAAGTTAAAGCTTCTTTTTATCGAGTTATTATTAAATCGCGAGAATTTGCAGCAAATGTCAGTTATTGAAGAAAGTAAGTATTCCTTGGTTACCCTTGACAGTAGTGTCTTGGATCGTCTTTTGGTAGATACATATTCTGTTATCCAGGAAGAGATTGAGTTGATCCGAATACTTCTCACTTTGCGTACTCAGATTCGTGCAATCAATGCTAAGGTAAGGATTTTTTTCAGCCAATTAGCTCTTCCACTAGATGGAATGAATGAGCTTGTTGCAAAGCACAACCAATTCATAAAAATGAAAGTAGATATTCTGCTTCCCTTAATAGCGCAAGCAATAGAGATTCTTGAGAAGCGATTTGGTTTAATTGATCCATTTCCTGATGAACTGCCAACAGAATCATCCTACTTCGATGCAATAGATAAATTTTAGGGCGCAGTTGGTTCAATCTGCCATATGTGTAAGATAGTTTTTGTCTAAAGAATAAATAATGTAAACATCGCACACTGGAAAGTTTGCGCAACTAAGGAAAAACAACAATGCAACTACCTGATGGATCAAATAAAAATATTCTGGAATTATTCAGACTCGATGGACGCAAAGCCCTGATTACAGGCGGTGCGAAGGGGCTGGGACGGGTGATGGCGCAAGCTTTTTCGGAGGCTGGAGCCGAAGTCGCAATTGCCAGTCGCAATCTTGCCGATTGCGAAAAGGCGGCGGAGGAAATTTCGGCTTCGACGGGAAATAAAGTTTTTGCGGCGGCGTTGGATGCTACCAGTGAAGCCGATGTGAGAAAGCTCAAGGCAAATCTGGATGCAAATTTTGGCGCGATTGATATTCTCATCAACAATGCCGGAATCAATATTCGCGGTAACATTCAGGATTTATCGAAGGAAGATTTTGAATCCGTGATGGCGACCAATGTGACTGGGCCATTTTTGGTTTCCAGAGCGTTCGGGCCTGCGATGTGCGAACGTGGATGGGGACGCGTGATAAATCTTGGTTCGATTATGTCCGTGATTTCGATGGCGGGGCGCACGCCGTACGCTTCATCGAAGGCGGCGGTGTTGGGCTTTACACGGACGCTGGCTTTGGAATGGGCTGCGAGTGGCGTTACGGTTAATGCGATTTGTCCGGGGCCGTTCGCGACCGAAATGAATTTGCCGTTGCTGAATGATCCTGAAAAATACCAGGCATTTCTCAAAAATATTCCGGTTGGACGCTGGGGACATTTGCACGAAATTGCAGGCCCGGCTTTGTTTTTAGCTTCGGATGCGGCTGGATTTGTGACGGGAAGTTCGCTGTTGGTGGATGGTGGCTGGACGGCGTGGTAATCGGTAGTTGGTGATTGGTGGGCAGTGGTCGGTGCAAGACAATTTCGGATAATCGAGTTAAGTAATCTGCTCAAGACCGACCCCCGCCCCCGATCCCCGACTACCATTCTTAATTGCCGCTTGAATCCTGTTGACCGCGTTGTTACTATACTAAGATCTTCGTACCAAATGATGAGTGCGATTTCTCCCTGCTCGTTTCCAGTTTTCAAGGCTCGAAAAGCCTTTCACCAATGAAGGAGTACTAGTGAAAAATAACTGGCTAAGATTTTTATTGATGAGTGTAGTGCTGGTGCTGGTCGTCAGTAGTGCGACTTTGCGTCCAATTTCGGCTGTGCAAAAAACGGATGCAGATCGTGCGGCTGAGCAGAAGTTGATGACGCAGTTTGTAGAAGCTCAGGAAATTATTCGTGAAAATTATCTCGAAGAAATTGATTATGAAGTCCTGACGAAAACGGGAATTCTGGGAATGTTGCGGACTTTGGATCCGCATTCGTCTTATTACGATAAAAAATCTTTTGATGATTTGCGTAACGATCAGCGAAGTCAATATTTCGGTATTGGTTCCATGATTGGCATGCGCGAGGGCAAGGTTTTTATTCAGGAACCGTTCCGCGATACTCCTTCAACGCGGGCGGGCCTGCGCTACGGCGATCAGATTGTTGGCATTGATGGACAGAACACGGAAGGGTGGGATTCCACTCAGGTGACGAAAAAATTGCGCGGAGAGCAGGGAACCAAAGTTAATGTTTCGGTTCGTCGTCCAGGCGTCGCAGAGCCGGTAACCGTCACGATTGAACGCGATGCGATTGCGCAGCTCTCAATTACCGGAACTTATTTGGTACGTCCCGGGATTGGATACATCAATATGCCTCGTGGTTTTCATTCAACAACGAATGACGAATTGACAGCGGCAATTGCAAATTTAAAAGAGCAGGGCGCGACTTCGATGATTCTTGATCTGCGTGATGATCCGGGTGGATTTTTGGATCAGGCAATCAAGGTTTCCGACAAATTCTTACAACGCGGACAAACGGTTTTGTCGGTTCGTTATCGTGAAGGGAAATTTCAGGATCGTGAGCTACAAGCGGAGTCCGGTTCACCGGAGTCCTTTCCGCTAGTCGTTCTGATCAACAAGAATTCAGCTTCAGCTTCAGAGATCGTGGCCGGCGCTATTCAGGATCACGACCGCGGTTTGATCGTCGGTGAAACCAGCTTCGGTAAAGGCTTGGTGCAAACGATTATTCCGCTGAATGGAGGAGCTGGCTTAACGTTGACTACGGCGCGTTATTACACGCCCAGCGGACGTTTGATTCAGCGCGATTATTCGAGCAGTTCAATGTACGATTACTTCATTCATCGTTCTGGCGCTGAGGCTACGGACGAGGCCAAGAAAAATGCCAAGCAGTGGATGACTGATTTACGACGCCCGGTGTTCGGCGGCGGCGGCATCAATCCTGACGTTAAAGTTAAAGATACGCGCATCGAAAATATTCAGGACATTACCAACCAAACGCAGGTCATGTTATTGAGTCCGATTTTTCTCTTCACGCGTGAATTAGTTGGAGGACAGGTTCCAGCGGCCAAAGATTTCAAATTGAATGGGCCTCCGAATTTCGATCACGTTTTAAAACCAAATGAATTTGCGATTACCGAGGAAATTGCGAAAAGCTTCCGCGAGGCTATCAATTCATTTTTAAGCAAACATCCCGAGCTTACGACTACGCCTGCGCAGATAGACGAGCATTTTACCTGGGCCAAAAATCGAGTTCGGTATGAAGTGTTGCTAGCGGCGTACGGCAGTGATAAGGCGCAGCAGGCAATGATTCAAACCGATGCGCAGATGCAGACAGCAATTAATGAATTGCCGAATGCGGCGGCTCTGGCAGATCGTGCACGACGCAATCGCAGCGTTTCTAAAAAATAATCCTGCGGAAAAATTGAAGCAGATTTTCGGGCGGTTGTGTAAAGCATCCGCCCTTTTTATTACTCCATTCAAAGTAAATATATCTACACTTATCCAGTCAGTCATTTGTAAAGTCACTAATAATTTCAGACAATCAAGCAATGAAGGCAAAATACATCAATCCATTCACCGACTTCGGCTTCAAGAAAATCTTTGGCGAAGAGGCCAGTAAGCCGTTGTTAATTGACTTTCTGAATGCGCTCTTGCCACAAGCCGATACCATTGTTGATTTGACCTTCAAAAACACCGAACAACTTGGTCAGTCAGATGCTGATAGAAAAGCCATCTATGACATTTACTGTGAAAATGAAACGGGTGAGAAATTCATCGTCGAACTGCAAAAAGCCAAACAGAATTACTTCAAAGATCGCACGATTTACTATTCGACTTTTCCCATTCAGGAACAAGCAGAAAAAGGTGAATGGAATTTTAAACTTAAAGCAGTGTATTGCGTTGGGATTTTAGACTTCACTTTTGACGACTATGAAAACGAACCGGAAAAAAGTGAAGTCGTCCATACGATCAAACTGAAAAACCAGAACGGTAAAACGTTCTACGACAAGCTGACCTACATTTATCTGGAAATGCCAAACTTCAAGCTGGGGGAGACGGAACTAAATTCCCGCCTCGACAAGTGGTTGTATTTCATCAAGCATCTAGAAGATTTCCAAACGATCCCAACGATCTTTGCTGATGAAATCTTCACCCAAGCTTTTGAAAAAGCCGAACTGGCCAAATTCGGAGAAGCTGAGTTGAATAGCTATGAAAGAAGTTTGAAAATATTTCGAGATAACAAAAATACCTACGATTACGCGATTGAAACAGCAACAAAAATTGGGCTTGAGCAAGGAAAGATTGAAATTACAAAGGTTATGAAAGCGGAAGGCGAAACGGTAGAAAGGATCGCTCGTTTTACGGGGCTAACGACAAAAGAAATTGATCAACTCTAAAGTGTATGGGGTAATTAAGATGCGAAGGATTTGTCTTGGCGAGTAAAATTATTCTACTTTTCTGATAGAAAGTACTTTTGAGATTTGGATCAGGCTTGGAATCACTTTCAGCAATCCATTGGCGTATGTTAGTGGTAATTTATTAATTACTAATGTTTCATTTATTTGTGAGGTTTGTGTTCCTACCATAATCATGTCCCTATTATCTCGTCGAACTATTTTTCCTGGCTTAGTTTTCATACTCATCCTAAGCGGTGTCTGGATATTTTTTCATCGTATTTCAAGTGTAGCGATAGACACATACGTACCCGATTCTGCTCTCGGATTTGTGGTCGTGAATGATGTTCCGCAGGTCATCAATAAGTTGACTTCAACAGAGGCTTGGCGGGAGTTAGCTCCGGCTTATGGATTGGATGGGAAATTTAAATATTCCGGCTGGCTGGCGACGCTGGGACGATGGACTGGCATTGGAACTACCGAAAGCCTGCTTTTATCCCGAGGCCAATTCGCGTTAATTATCACAGGGATTGAATTGCGCGGCGATGAGGTCAAACCACGTTGGGCTTTAGTGGCGGAAACGCACGGCAGCGAAGCGTCAATAAAATCGCTGATTTCCAATCAGGTAGCGAAATTAGCCACGCAGGCATATCGAAATCCAATTCAGGAATCCAGTGAATATTCAGGCGTTCCAATCACAATTTTCCGCGCTCCGGGTAGTGCGCAAAATCTGCTCACGGCGCAAATTAAATCCGAATGGATTCTCGCGAATGACCCTGAATCTTTGCGTGCCTGCATTGACACCAGAATGGGACGGACACCTGCGATAAGCGCTAATCCGATGTTGCCTGCCGCGCGACAGGCAGTTGATCAGGACGGCGAAGTTTTCGCTTTTATGAGTCGGCAGGGAGCTTCACGATTTTCACAGTTTTTAGCGCATCTCTACGCCGGAAAATTATTGGAAGCGACGCCGCTGGCTGGATTGCTTGAAAGTCTGGTGTCAGATATTTCGAATGGAATGGTGGAAGGAATGGCCTACAGCGCAACATTTGAGCGCGGCGCGGTGACCGATCAATATGCAGTATTGTGCAAACCCGATGTGGCGGATAGTCTGAAAGCGGCGATGAAAATATCCCGTCATAAATCGCCGGAAGAAAGCGCTTTAATCAAGCAGGTTCCGGCAGAGATTGAAGCTGTGACGTGGTTTAACTTACAAGACCCCAGCCGCAGTGTTGATAGCGTTGAAAAAATTGTCACAACACGAATCGGAGTTGCGCAGAGTTTTCTTTTTCATAAATTTTTCACAACTGCGAAAAAGATATTTTTAGGTCTGGAGCAGGGAGAAAATGGAAGCTCCGCGATTGGCAGCGAAATCGCGCGCCTGACATTTGCTGAGCACGAAGAGGAGCCGGTGTGGTTAGCGACAATCGTCGAAAGATCCGCGCTTGAAAAAATAGCGACACGGTTGATTTCGCAACCGGATAAGGGCGTAAAGAGCGAGGGATACAAGGGGTTTGACCTGAAAATTTCCGGTGATAATAAAAAGGCATTTACACTTATTGAGAAATTTTTGGTATACGGTTCAAGCACCAGTCTAAAACAATTTATTGATGAGAAGCAAAAGAAGTCAGCCTGGTTGCAAACTCCGAAATTCACTGCGGCGCAATCGCAATTAGAAGCCACTGACAGCACTGTTGTCAGCTTTCATTCCGTGGCGGACGAATCAATCAGGATGATGAATTCGTTAAAGAAATCGTTGAATGCAAAATCGGAAAATAAGATTGCCGATTCTCTTCTCAGTGAAAAAATTCCGTTGGCTGCCAGCAGCGCGAAGATTAATGATGCAGGGCTTTACATTATTTCAAGATCAGCTTTTGGTAACTTTCCGCTGGTCACTTCTTTGGTGGATTCGATTTTCTAAGACCGTCAGCACATGATCAAAAAACAACTTACGCTCATACCTCTGATTGGCATAATTTATTTTACGGTCAGTGGTGGAGCCTTTGGATTGGAAAATATTATCTCAGGTGCCGGCCCCGGCTTTGGGTTACTTTTACTGCTGATCACTCCGCTGATGTGGAGCCTGCCGATTGCTTTAGTCACCGCAGAATTATCATCCATGATGCCCATTGATGGTGGTTATTATCGTTGGGTCTATTTTGCGCTGGGGCGTTTCTGGGGCTTTCAGGAAGGTTGGTGGACGTGGTTATTCACCTTCGTGGATATGGCGGTTTACCCGGTCTTATTTTCAACTTCACTAAAATTCTTCTGGCCTGAGATGACAGCCTGGCAGCAATGGCTGGTAAATTTGACAGTGATTGTCACAGCATTACTTATTAATTGGCGTGGCTCCAAATCAGTAGGCAGAACTGCCATCATAGCTTTTGTGGTTATCACCGGCGCATTTTTAGTACTGACAGTTTTTGCCGCTACGAAAATCACCCAGACGCCGTGGCAGCCATTCGCCCCTTCCGGAAAATCCTTATCCGTCACACTTGGCGCGGGATTAACGGCTGTGATGTGGAGCTACATGGGCTGGGACAATGTCAGCACCTTTGCCGGAGAAGTCAAAAATCCAAGTCGTACTTTTCCGTTGGCATTGATGATTTCTGTGTTTTTAGTAACGATACTTTATTTTTTTCCGATGGTGCTAACACTTGGGGCGACCACGAACTGGGCGCAATGGGACAGTGATAATTTTACGATTTCCATGGTGGCGGGTGAGTTGGTTTCTCCCTGGCTTGGTTCTGCTATCGCAATCAGTGTGATGTTCAGCGTGTGGAGTATGTTTGTCAGCCAATTGCTTTATACTTCTCGGTTGCCATTCGCTATGGCAGAAGACGGACTCTTACCAAAATTCATTACAAAAACGACAGCTAAAAATGGGACTCCGTACGTCTCGTTGATTCTTTGCGCGGTGATTTACAGCATCTTCACGATGTTAAGCTTCAAACGTTTGTTGGTGATTGACGTCTTGATTTATGCGATTGCGCTGATTTTAGAATACGTTGCGCTTATTACACTGAGAAGAACACACCCTGAAATGAAGCGTCCATTTAAAATTATGGGTGGAGCCTGGGGGATTGCTCTGGCGTTTATTTCATTGTTGATTTTTGTGGGAGCTTGCGCTGTGTTTGCAGTGCTTGGCGAAGAAGATAGTTGGAAACAAGTGCTGGCAGTCGCACTCATGCTGACTACCGGGCCAGTAGTTTACGCACTACAAGCACGGTATAACTCAGCACCCCGACAGTTGGAATGGAAGAACTTACTTCAGAATTCACACCAGAAAAACTAATCAAAAATGTATTGCAAATATCTTGTTTGTAATTCCGAACTGCTTGAAAGGAATTACAAACAAGATGTTTGCATAAATTATAATAATTGTTATTTCCCGGTTTTTTTCCTTTTCATTCCTATCCCTAAAGCCGCTAAACCCGTACCAATTAAAATTAGTGAAGCAGGTTCTGGTACCTGAGAGATTGGAGCTGAACTGGGGTCGTTACCTCTGGAAGTCACAATAAGTAATTGTTGAAAAGGAATACGTCCAAAACTAACACTACTTAAAGAGACGGTAGTATCACTTAATAAAGTTGTGGCATTTAATAAATCGAAAGTGTTACTAAACGCATAGGTTTTGATATCACCGCTAGATGTATAGGCACGTGTCCCAGCTGGCATGTCGTTTGCATTAACAGTGCGTCCAGGAATGGTTTGCGTTCTATTCGCGTCTACCGTGGGTGTAGGAATACTGGGGTTATTAATGAGACTGGAAAGAGAAAGTGAAGTGTCAGTAATCGTTCCAGCAAAAATTGGGGTCGTCAGGGCAAACAAAACCAAAAGCCTTAAAAAGGCTCCCGGCAAACTTGGCTTTTTCATAATAGTAGTCTCTCCTCGCAAAAATCTTATTTTATTGCCTGACGTACATAATAACGGGGCGACATCAGGTCACAGATTTTGTACCGCGTGGACGTAAATTAGATGTAAATTATTTTGCTTCTAGCTTGCCGGCTAATTTGCAATTTGGATTTGACCGCAATGCATAGCCAGTTTACGTTTGGAAGGTTTAACAGTCAAGCCATGAATTAGGGTAAATTGAACTTAATCGGATTTATTTTAGTGAGTGAGAGTTTTTAGGAATCGTTTGGTGTAATGAGGATTTGCTTCTTCGGTTTTGATATTTACTTTAAGACGTTCGAGATCATCAGGAGAATCGACATCAAACCATTCTGGTAACAAGGAAACTGTAAGGCCGTTCGTTTCAGCTCGCTGGCTGGTTTGAATCATCACTTGATCTGAACTCCAGCTAATACTTTCAAATAGAACCGGGTGAGCTTTATTCATTCCAATCAAGTAATATCCGCCGTCAACCGTGGGTCCAATGGTGATGGCATTTTCTTCTTCGGTAAGGATTGAGAAAGCCTCTGTCATAATTTCAGTTGGTAAGGTTGGAGTATCCGCACCTATAATAATCACGGATTTGAATCCCATTCCAAATAAATCATCAAAACAGTTTTTCATCCGTTCGCCGAGGTCTTTGCCGGATTGCGCCAGCATCAGGCAGCCATTCAGGTCAGCAGCCTCGAATGCTTCAATCTCATCGGCTGGAGTGAAACACAATATCAGGGAAAGTTCGTTGTCATGGTCTTCATCCTCTGATTCTTCTAGTAATTCTTCTAAGGACTCAAAGGTATCTTTTAGGAAACAGATATAGAGGTCTTTCGCTTCCTCAGGAGTGAGGAGACCGGTGAGGCGGGTTTTGACTTGTCCGGCAATCGGAGCTTTCGCGAAAACAACAATAGCATTTTTCATTTTGGTTGACGTTCGATGGCTTTGGCTTCATCCCAGTACGCATCCATTTCGGCAAGATTGGATTCAGCGAAGGCTTTATCTTTTTCGCTAAGGCGATTTTCAATATGATTGAAACGGCGGCGAAATTTTCGATTGGCGGATTTTAGTGCAGATTCGGGTTCGACTCCTAGTTTCAGGGCTAAATT
>JAYTCQ010000155.1:0-13592 GCA_043736395.1 Blastocatellia bacterium
CCGACCACCAGCCACCGACCACTGACTTTTATTTTCTGCCTTTAATGAATGCACTCAAATTATTCCTCTGTGTCGGCCTGATCAGCTTGATTTTCTACCAGAGTAGCGCTGGCGACTAAATCTCCACTGGAAGTGTCAATCAACTTAACTCCCTGAGCACTGCGTCCGGTCGCGCGAATGGTTTCGGCTTCGATCCTAATGATCTTGCCGTTTTCAGTGATAATCAAAACTTCACTTTCTTTGTTCACCGGCATCACGGCAATCACTTTACCGGTTTTTTCAGTGGTTTTGAGGTTGATGACACCCTTGCCTCCGCGTCCGGTGACACGATAATCACTGATCGGCGTTTGCTTGCCGAACCCATTGGAAGAAATGCTCAGCATCTGTTCATCGCCGCTAACGGCACAGACTCCGACAACATAATCTCCTGGGCGCAAGGTGACTCCACGCACGCCGCGCGCCTGTCGTCCCATATCGCGGACTTCATCTTCTTCAAAACAGATCGCCTGACCTTCGTGCGTAGCCAGAAAGATTTTCTTCTGCCCGTCGGTCATTTCGATGCGAACCAATTCATCGTCATCGTCTACGCCCATCGCGATGATGCCGTTGGAACGAATGTTGGCGAAATCGGAAAGCTCCGTTTTCTTAATCACGCCTTTGCGCGAGGCTAAAACGACGAACTGTCCTTGTGAAAATTCACGAACCGGAATCACTCCGGCAATCTTTTCAGAAGAAGGTAAATTGACCAGATTGACGACGGCTTTGCCTTTACCAGCGGCTTGAGAATCAGGGATTTCGTGAACTTTGATTTTGTAAACTTGTCCCTTTGCCGTAAAGATCATAATGTAACTGTGCGTCGAAGCCACAAACAAATGTGAGACGACATCCTCAGTTCGCGTACTCATTCCCTTACGTCCGGTTCCTCCGCGTCGTTGCGCACGATAGGTTGTGACGGGAGTACGTTTGATATAGCCGGAATGAGAAATCGTAATCACGACATCTTCGTCAGCAATTAAATCTTCCAGGGTTAATTCAACGCTGCTATCAATAATTTGCGTCCGGCGTTCATCGCTGTAATCTTTCTGAACCGCGCGCAGTTCCTTGATGATGACATTTCTCAGCGTGACATCGTTATTGATAATTTCTTCAAGCCCGGCAATTAGTTTGATGAGTTCTTCGTATTCATCAATAATTTTCTGACGTTCAAGCGCTGCGAGACGACGCAGTTGCATGTCGAGAATCGCCTGTGCTTGCAGTTCAGAAAATTCAAACTGCCGAATCAATCCCTGCCGCGCTTCGTCGGTGCTATTCGCGCCACGAATTAACTTGATGATGGCGTCAATAATATCAAGCGCCTTTTTCAACCCTTCTAAAATATGAGCGCGAGCGCGAGCTTTTTTAAGTTCGTAGAGAGTACGATTGCGTACCACTTCGCGGCGGAAGGAAATGAATTCGCTGAGCGTATCAGCCAGATTCAGAATCTTTGGCTGACCATTCACAATTGATAAATTGATGATGCCGAACGAAGTCTGCATCTGTGTCAATTTGTAGAGTTTGTTCAGTACAATCTGCGGCACTGCGTCGCGCTTTAATTCGATAACAACGCGAACTTTCTTAGCGGCAGCTGATTCGCGGTCAGTTTCGTCGCGGACTTCGGAAATTCCTTCGATTCGTTTTTCGTTAACGAGATCGGCAATGGTTTCGATGAGTTTGGCTTTGTTGACCTGATACGGAATTTCCGTGATGAAAATAGCATCACGTTCATTGGCTACGCGCCCGATTTTACCAATCATTGCACGCGCCCGAAGCTGGATGACTCCGCGTCCGGTTTCATAAGCTTGCTTGATGCCTTCACGCCCGTAAATAAAGCCTGCGGTCGGGAAGTCAGGGCCAGGAATAAATTTCATTAAATCCGCGACAGTGGACGAAGGATTGTTTACCAGATGAACCGTCGCCTCAATAATTTCATTCAAATTATGAGGTGGAATTTTGGTCGCCATACCGACGGCGATTCCTTCTGCGCCGTTCAGCAAAAGGTTCGGTACACGCGCCGGAAGCACGGTCGGCTCAGTTTTTGAATCGTCGTAATTAGGAGCAAATTTGACGGTTTCTTTTTCAATATCAGCCAGAAGTTCGGTGGCAATTTTAGTCAAACGCGCTTCAGTATATCTGTAGGCCGCCGCCGAATCTCCATCAACGCTGCCCCAATTTCCTTGTCCATCAACCAGCGGATAGCGCAATGAAAAATCCTGCGCCATTCGCACCATTGAATCGTATACCGCAGAGTCGCCGTGCGGATGATAAGCGCCGAGCACGTTTCCGACTACGTTAGCGGATTTTTTGTAAGGTTTTCCGGGAACTAAACCGCTTTCGTTCATCGAATACAAAATTCGACGATGAACGGGTTTCAGTCCGTCGCGGACATCTGGCAGGGCGCGTCCGATGATGACGGACATGGCGTAGTCAAGATAACTGCGCCGCATTTCGTCTTCGATATTAATCTCAAATTTTTGTGGAATCTCCATTAACCAATCCTTCTTCGAGGGTGAAAAAAACAAGCTGACAAAACACACCATGAGAGAGGCAAAAAGTAGAAAATTGCTTATCTTGAAGTGTTGATGAAAAGCTTAAAAAATCAAACTTGAATTATACTTTGTTGAGGGGTTTCGGACAAGGTTACAGAAGAGAAAAAATCAATCATTACAAGCTTTTGGCGCGTTCATGCAGGCACTCATCAGAGCAAAAAGTTTGTGCCTTTCCGGCACTGACAATTTGTTTGGCATCCTTAGCGGAAACAAACGCGCCGCACGCTACACAGCGAAGCATGGCCGTGCTGTTCACGGTTGCCGAACGTCCGCCCATCTGGTCACGCATCTGGTTAATTTCTTTCGCGGTTTTCCGCAGATTGAAGCTCAGCCGCGTAATTGCCTTGAAGACATAAACAACGAAGGCGAAGATGATCAGGATGGCGACAAATTTCAGAAGGAAGGTCACTTCTTACCTCCCGTCTCGGGACCGTGCTGCAACATGGTTTTCGCGTCTCCTCCGCTTTTGTTGCTGCGTGCTTGTCGTAATCGTTCGCGCATTTGCGTCAGCGCACGTTGTGCCTCTGGTGGCGCGCCCTTTGCTTTGGCTGATTGTTCCAGTTCAGTCAAAAGTTTGTCGGCTTCACCTAAGCTCTGATTGCTTTCAACCAGAGAAGCCATTAAATAGAATTTTCCCAGCGGATGGCTCGCTTCTTTGGCAATTGCTTTGCGTGACCAGTTGACAGCTTCGGTAAAATTTTTCTGCTCGAAATAAATTGCCGATAAATCAGCCATCACGTTTGGATCGTCAGGTTTTAGTTCGTGGGATTTTTGAAGGAAGGGCAAGGCTCCATCAAGCTTGTTGACTTGCATGTAAAACTCCGCAGCCTGACGTTGCGCCTCGAAATCGTTAGGGTTCTCGCGGGCTTTGTTGATTGCCGCAAGAATCTGCTGTGGCATTTGTCCGGCAGCGGTCGGGTTTGCTTTCAGATTGTTCGTAGCCTCAAGAATTTTTGCGTTGTTGGCTTCGTTTGCGACTTGGCGGAAATTGTAATTCGCCCATTTGAATCCGACGACTGATCCAATCAATAAACCGAGAATGGCAAATCCAACCCTGTTTTTCATGGCGCCAAAACCGCTGGCGACACCAATCGTAAAATTAGTCCGGTCGTCCTGAAGAGCTGCTTTTTTCATGATAAGTATTTGGTTATTCGTTGAGTTTTCAGAGCTGACCGGTAAGCCGAATTCTGTTCCTTCCCGAAAGAAGGTGGCGATCATTCATCTAGGCCTTGGATTACTCCAAAGCTCCAGCAACCTACCCGGAAACGCGTCACCGAAGTGACAGTAGCGGACAACTAAAAACGTTTCCCTATTTGGTCTTGCACCGCAGGGGGTTTGCCTAGCCAACGATGTCACCACCGTTGCTGGTGAAGCTTTTAACTCACCGTTTCACCATCGCCCGGCATTGCTGCTTAGGGCTGTCTGTTCTCTGTTGCACTATTCCGTCGGGTCACCCCGCCTGGTCGTTAACCAGCCTGCTGTCCTATGGTGTTCGGACTTTCCTCTCGCGACCGAAGTCGCCAGCGATCACCTAGTCTGCTCTGAAACTCAGGTGCATTGTATCACGCCTCGTCAGTCTTTTCTTCTAGCAGCAGGCGATAAGCTTCCTTCTTGGATAAACCGCGAAGCTTCGCAAATTGTTTCAGCGCGTCATTACGGCTTAACCCTGAAGCTTGCATTAATCGTTCAAATTGTTCGTGGATTGATAAATCATTGTCTGGCTGTTGAGTAGTTTCTTCAGAAGCTCCTTCAATGACCAAAGTCATTTCGCCGCGCGGTTCAACGGATTGAAATTTTTCTGCAATTTCAGAAAGAGTTCCGCGCGAAAATTCTTCGTGAAGCTTGGTGATTTCTCGTGCCAGTGAAGCGCGGCGATTGCCGAGAACGGTTTGCGCTTCGAGCAAAGTTTCGTTGATCCGATGTGGCGCTTCATACATCACCAGCGTTTCTCGCACGGTTTTTACAGCTTCAAATTTTTCACGTCGAGCTTGGCGTTTAGACGGCAAAAATCCTAAAAATAAAAATGCATCTGTCGGCAATCCCGAAGCCACTAATCCCGCGATCATCGCCGTCGCTCCGGGAATCGGTATGACGGGAATTTTATTTTCGATTGCCGCGACTACGACACGATACGCCGGATCCGAAATCCCCGGCGTTCCAGCATCCGTGACCAACGCGATGCTTTCGCCGCGTAATAATCGCGCCGTGAATTCTTCTGCGCGGGAACGTTCGTTGTGTTCATGATAGCTGACGGTAGGTTTTTGAATTCCAAAATGATCTAACAATTTTCGCGTATGGCGTGTGTCTTCGCAGGCAATAAAATCGGCTTCTTTCAAGACCCGCAACGCTCGCAGCGTGATGTCTTCAAGATTGCCAATTGGAGTTGAGACAAGATAGAGGGGCATCGGAAAAAAGTAATGAGTGATGAGTGATGAGTAATGAGTGTCTTTTAACTCATCACTCATCACTCGTTACTCGTGACTCATCACTTCCTTCCCCCCATAAATACACGCCGCCAACCATTCCCAATGTATTCGGGATAATTTTGGCATAGGCAGGTAAGGTAAAAGCGATTTTTTCGGCATTGCCGCCGCCGATATATAAACGGTCAAAGTTAATTAGATTGTGTAAGGCTTCGATGGCTAATTTGACGCGCTTGTTCCATCTTTTTTTGCCGACCTCTTCACGCGCGACATCGCCAATTTGTTCTTCGTACGTTTCATCCTGACGGAACGGATGATGCGCAAATTCCATGTGCGGCAATAAGCGACCATTCTCGAATAGGCTGGAACCAAGTCCGGTACCAAGCGTAATCACCATTTCTACGCCTTTGCCACCCAATTGATTGATCGCGGCCAAGCCTTGTAAATCGGCATCGTTGAGCACGCGGCAGGGTTTTCCAAATTGTTTTTTGAGCGCGTTCGCTAAATCAAAATTCACCCACGGCTTCGTTCCCAGATTGTGAGCGGTATAAATTTTTCCAGCGCGGACAACGCCGGGGAATCCGACGGAGATTCGATCAAATTTAGGAACAGTCGCAGGAATCAAAGTAATTAATTCTTTGAGTTTGGTCAGCATTAATTTAGGAGGGCAATTCGCCGGAGTAGGGATTCTGACACGTTCGTGCGTCATCTTCCCCTGCGCGTCAAGAATGGAAGCTTTTAAGCCGGTACCACCAATATCAATCGCCAAAGTATATGGTCCAGTTGAGGTTATTTTTTTCTTAGAGGGTACTGCTGCTTTCTTTTTTGCTGCCATTTTCTCTGCTCCTTATTTGATCCCAGCCCCAAAATATTCCAGCGCAGATTGAATTCCATCCTCTGCGCTGTACAATCGCTGCCAGAGGTTACAACAACAACAAAGGAGCTTGCCAGATGTCACGAGCATTTTTTTTAATCTTATTTTTATTTGTTAATTGTTCAGCGCAAAATTCACCACCTGTAAATTCTGTTCAGACGCAAGCAGCTGCCGCGAAACCCGCGCCAACAGGGGCTGTGACGGACGCTGAATTTGTTCAGTTCATCGAACGAATTTCTGAGGAGAACGGATATTTCGATACGGATAATTTGATCTCGAATGAAGCTTCGTATTTGCACGTGATGGGCAAGCTCAGAAAAATGAACGTGACCGGCGGAGCTTACATTGGCGTTGGCCCCGATCAGAATTTTTCCTACATCGCACAAATTCGTCCGAGCATTGTGTTTATTTCTGACATTCGACGCGACAATTTATTACAGCATTTGCTCTTCAAATCCTTGTTTCATTTATCAACCAATCGCGTGGAATTTCTTGGGTTGCTCTTTGGCAAAGCTGTTCCCAAAGATGCGCTGAAATGGGAAATTGCGAAAGCTGTTGAGTATCTTGATAAAACTCCGGC
This sequence comes from Blastocatellia bacterium, assembly GCA_043736395.1. Classification (GTDB taxonomy): domain Bacteria; phylum Acidobacteriota; class Blastocatellia; order RBC074; family RBC074; genus JAFDVL01. Next base: position 6,463 of record JAYTCQ010000155.1, read on the forward strand.
GGATCGAAAAATTTTCGAGCAATCGCGCGAAAAAATCGGTGCGTATCTCAAAAAACTTGGCGTGAAAATTGATAGCAAAGAGCTGACAAAGATCAATAGCATTCACGAAGAATTTTTTTCGGCGGGGCTGGATTTAAAATTCACTAGCCATAATCGTTCGCCGCGTTCGTACTATCCGAACTACCGCGAGCTAATGCTGGAAAAAGATTTGACAGGCAAGCAGGCGAACTATCTTGTTTCGGAAGCAGATTTTCAGGTCGTCAAATCTTTATCAGATCGCAATCTAATTATTCCCGTTGTTGGAAATTTAGCAGGTACAAAAGCCTTATTGGAAATCAGCAAAATCCTGAAAGAACGCGGAGAAAAAGTTTCCGCGTTTTATACTTCGAACGTGGAGTTTTATTTGATGGGCGATGATATTTTTGGACGCTTTGCTGAGAACGTCAAACGCCTGCCAATGGAAAAAAATAGTGTCATTATCCGCAGCGTTTTTGGCGGCGGATATTATGGTCGCCCTTCACAATCTGTTCCCGGATATTACAGCACGCAGTTATTGCAACCCCTTGAAACGCTGACGAAAGTGAACTTCACGGATTATCGTGAATTGATCACCCAGGATTCTTTAGACTTAAAATAATTTATGAGCCAGGTCTTAACCACTGAACAAATCCGCACGCATTTTCCCGCGCTAGAACGTCAACATAACGGTTTTCCGGTCGCGTATTTCGATGGCCCCGGCGGCACACAAGTTCCTCGCGCCGTCGTCGAAGCGATGACTGATTATCTTTTCAATCACAACGCGAATACGCATTGGCTCTATCCAACGAGCATCGAAACTGATGAGATCGTAGCGAATTCACGCGAAGCATTAGCTGATTTTTTGAATGCTTCATCAGGTGAAATCGCGTTCGGACAAAACATGAGTTCACTGACATTTCATCTGTCGCGTGCGCTCGGCAGGCAATGGAAACAGGGCGATGAAATTATTGTCACAGAACTCGATCATCACGCGAATGTAGACCCGTGGCGTGCGCTGGAACGTGATCGCGGAATTACCATTCGCGTCGTCCCGATGGACATTGAAACGGGCACGATAGATTTGAAAGATTTAGAAAATTTGCTCAGCAGTCGAACGAAGCTCGTCGCCATCGGAGCCGCATCAAATGCGCTCGGTACAGTGAACGATGTGAAGCGTGCCGCGCAAATGGCGCACTCCGCCGGAGCCTTGTGTTTCGTGGATGCGGTGCATTACGCGCCGCACAATTTAGTAGATGTCAAAGAAATTGATTGTGATTTTCTGGCGTGTTCGGCGTACAAATTTTACGGCCCACATATTGGGATTTTATACGGCAAACGACAGCATTTGGATATTGTAGATTTCCCCAAACTTCGTCCCGCGCCGGACAATTCTCCAGACCGCGTAGAGACAGGAACCGGAAGTTTTGAATCCATGGCGGGAGCCGCCGCCGCCGTAAATTTTCTGGCTTCACTGGCAGAAGGCTCATCGCGCCGCGAACGTTTACAGGCTTCATTTGCAGAGCTTCATCACCGCCACGAAAATCTTTTGAAACGCCTGTGGAATGGGCTGATGGAAATTGATGGCGTACGAATTTACGGATTACCACCCGAAGGAATGCGAACGTCAACTATTTCCTTCACCGTCAAAAATCACCCTTCAGAAAAAATCTCCCGCGCCTTAGCCGAAAAGGGAGTGTTCGCTTCCAACGGAGATTTTTACGCGACTACGGTAGCGGAAAAAATGGGCTTGGCAGAAGAAGGGTTCGTGCGTGCAGGATGCACTTGCTATACGACAGAAGAGGAAATTGATCGGTTGGTTTCAGGAGTGCGAGAGCTTGTTGTATCGTGACCTGTTGTTATTGATTTGGACGAACGATTTGGAGGAAGAAGACCAGAGTTTCCGTTCGGCGTAGTTCAAGGTCATTATCGCGCATTCACCGACGGTCATTACTGCATTGAGGTTGTGTCAGGTAAAACAATATGCAGACACGAGATTACCAGGACCTCTCTAAACTGGAGGCGCAATTTTGGTGGTTTGTAGGGATGCGGCAGATTACTGCCTCAATGCTTGATCCCTACTTCACTTCGCCCTGCGACCGTACCATTCTGGATGCAGGTTGCGGAACGGGAGGCAATCTGGAATGGTTACGCCGTTATGCCGGACAAGGACACATTATCGGATTGGATTACGTCGGCACGGCGTTGCAGTTTTGCCGACAAGCCGGGCACGAGCGATTGGTGCAAGCTTCGGCGACGCAGTTGCCGTTTGCGGCGGCGACGTTTGATTTGGTCACGAGCTTTGATGTGTTGGTGCAGCTTCCCGGCGCAGACGCTGATGAACAGGCAATGCGTGAAATGTATCGCGTTCTCAAACCGGGTGGTCTGGCATTTGTGCGCACGGCGGCGTATGCGTGGATGCGTAGCGAACACGACGCGGCCTTGGATTCGCAACGTCGCTACACGCGCAGTGAATTACGCACGAAGCTGGAACGCGCGGGCTTCACCATCCAACGCGCCACTTACGCCAACAGCGTGTTATTGCCTGTTGCTGCCATGCGCCGCCTGGTGATGAAACCGTTGGGGCTGGCGGATGCGGGTTCGGATGTGAAGCCGTTGCCTGCGTCGTTGCAGTGGTTGAATGATGGATTGGCGCGGGTGCTGCGCGCGGAAGCGAGTTGGTTGCACGACCGCTCTTTGCCGTGTGGGTTGTCGGCGATTTGTGTGGCGCAAAAGCCGCGCGATTGAGAACTCCTCAAATCACCTTCTTCAAGGCAGCGATCACAAAACTAATCTCTTCGTCCGAGAGTTGCGGATGGAGCGGCAGGGAAAAGATTTCTTTGACCACTTGCTCAGCGACAGGCAAAACGGGTTGCTCAGTACGTTGCAAGAGGGGCTGTTGATGGAGCAGGTACGGATAATGAATCAACGTTTCGATGCCGGATGCTTGCAACTGCATGCGCATCGCGTCGCGGTCGCGGTGGCGCACGACGAACAGATGAAGCGCGTGACCCGCGGGTATACGCGGCAACTGCAACGAAGTAGTTTGCAACGCCGTCAGATACTTTGCCGCAATGGTTTTACGCCGCTGTGTCCACCGCTCCAAATGCCTCAGCTTAACGCGCAGAATCGCGGCTTGTAATTCATCGAGACGCGAATTACGTCCGGCAATCTTGCCTTGCATCGCCGTCAAATGCCCGCCTTGTCGCAACATCTTCACACGCGCGATCAAGGCTTCATCATTCGAGACCACCGCGCCGCCATCGCCCCACGCGCCTAAATTTTTCGTCGGATAAAAACTGAATGCGGCTGCCTCGCCGAAGCTACCCGCGCGTTTGCCCGCGCGCATTGCGCCGTGTGCTTGCGCGGCGTCTTCAATTACGATCAAGTTGTGGCGTTGGGCGAGATCATTGAGTTCGTCCATCGCCGCAACTTGACCGTACAAATGCACGGGGACGATGGCGCGTGTTTGCGCGGTGATGGCGTTTTCGATGGCCGCCGGAGCCAGCGTCAACGTGTACGAATCAATGTCAGCGAACACGGGAACAGCACCTGCGTTGCGAATCGCCAACGCAGTGTAGCCTGCTGTCAACGGCGTCGTGATTACTTCATCGTCGCAACCTTCGCGCACCGCGCCGGAAGCCAGCAATGCCAAAGACAGCGCATCCGTGCCGTTCGCTACGCACGCTGCTGCGCGCACGCCGCAATACTGCGCCCATTCGGCTTCAAACTGCGCGACTTCTGCGCCCAAAATGTAGTGGCCGCGTTCCAGCACGTTCGCCACAGCGGCTTTGATCTCCGCGTCAAGTTCCTGCTGTTGCCGCGCGAGGTCGAGAAAGGGAATTTGCATTGCCGTTCCAATACTGTTCACGATGTTGTTGATAAAACGCGATGGTCTGCGCCAAGCCGTCGCGCAATGATGTGCGCGGACGCCAGCCTAACGCGGCTTCGATTTTCGCAAAGCTCGAATACACGTTGCCAATATCAATGATCTGGCGTTCGGGCGGAAACGGCACGGCACGCACCGAACCACAACCGGTTTGCGCAATCAGTTCATCCGCCAGTTCGGCCAAGCTAATAGGTTCTGCGCCGCCGAGGTTGAAAATCTCGCTCTCCGCTTCTTCGCTGGCGCCCGCCAGCAACAGTGCCTCCACAACATCGTCCACATAATTCAAATCGCGGCGCTGTCGTCCTTCGCCAAACAACTCGATCACCTCGCCGTCCATTGCCTGCCGAATAAACCACGCGATGAAGCTTTGCCGATTGTGCGCGAGCAGTTGGCGCGGCCCGTAGACATTCGTCAGCCGCAGCACCACCGAACGCAAGCCGTAAATGCGGTGATAGAGCAAGTGATAATTTTCCGCCGCGAGTTCGTGAATGCCGTTGATGTCGGGCGGTGCGACGCGATGCTGTTCGTCAACGGGTAGGTAGAGCGGCTTGCCGTAGACTTGGCGCGTGCTGGTGAAGACGATTTTGACGCGCGGGTTGAAATGGCGACAGGCTTCGAGCAGCGTCAATTGTGCCGCGCAATTCAGTTCCAGATCGTGGCGCGGACGCTGCATCGAATCAATGTGGCTCGTGCTGCCCGCCAGGTTGAAGATGTAATCCACGCCGCTGACCAAATGATAAATTGTGGCTTCGTTGCCGATGCTGGAAACGTGAACTTTGACGCAGTCGTCGAGGCCATCAAGGTTGTGCCAATTGCCGCCTTGGTCGGGCAACAGTGCATCAACAATCGAAACTTCGACATCGCCGAGTTCAACCAAACGCCGCGCCAGATTGCTGCCGATAAAACCGAGGCCGCCCGTAATCAGCACGGAGCGACCACGATAAGGATGATGTGTCATAACGTTAGCCTCGCTCCGGGATGACTTGCTTGCGTTGCGCCGCCGGGCTGAACGTCAGGCGCGGTTTGACGATCAGCTTCAGCCAGAGCGCGAAGAAATCGGCGGCAGTGCGCGCGACGCGGCGCAGCGTGAAGAATTGCGATTGTCCGTGCAACCGCGCGTAGTGATGCACAGGCGTTTCCGCAAAGCGATACCCTGTCGCGTGCAGCTTGTAAATCATCTCGGTGCAGATGCAACCACTGATCGAATGCAATGCGATGCTTTGAATCGCGTGCCGGCGCAGCAACCGGAAATCACAATCCACATCGCGGATCGGCAAACCGAACAATGTCCGTGCGAGCCGTTGATAAATGCCGCCGAGTATGATGCGCTGCTGCTTGTCCGCGCGCTTGCGTTTGTAGCCGTTCACGACCTCCACGTCATCGCAGAGCAATGGCAGCAGCCTCGCCAATTCGTCCACGTCGTATTGCCCATCGCCATCGGTGTAAAAGATCAAGTCTTTCGTCGCGTGCCGAAAGCCCGTTTGCAATGCGCCGCCGTAACCGCGATTGCTCGGATGATGAATCACGCGCAGCTTCGGCTCCGTCCGCGCGAGAGCATCCAACACGGCGGCAGTTCCATCCTGGCTGCCGTCATTCACAACGATCACTTCGTAGTCGTGCGTAAGCTGCGGTAACAACGTCAGCGCCTTCTGCACCAGCATTGCAATTGAGCCTTCATCGTTGTAGGCGGGAAAAAAGATCGTGATACTCGGTTTCGTTTCGGTTAGGGGAATTTGATGCATGGTGTTTGTCCTTGCTTGCCTCAATCACAAGCGACTGTCTTCGGTAGCGGTTTGGCATCGGCAATCAAACTCTGCGGGAGAGCTTTACGCCGCACACAAACCAGGGTGGATGTTTGACCTAATACTTCCAGGTCGTTGAGATGAGGTTGCAGATGTTGTTGATAGGTCGCGCGATCCACGATGACCGCTGCTGGTTGCTGCAATTGATAGAGCGTCTGCGCGACGTTGGTCAGCATTTGTGCGCGCCGGTCGGTGTACCAAATGATTTGGTGCAGATAATCCCACCGCGCCGCGCCGTCGGTGTACAAAAGAATCGGTTGGGCAGGCGGCAACGCGGCATCGGCCAATAATGCCAATGGACGAATCTCCGCCGCGCGCAATCGGTGACTGGAAGAAACACTGATGAACAGCACGCTCAGGCTCAGCAACACACACACAGCGGCAAAGCTTGGGACCAGACGGCGCGCCGGAATCCAACGTCGCCACGCCAACGCCGACAAAATCGCCAACGCCGGAAAGACCGGTAAGATGTAGCGTAGAACCTTGTGCTGAATCAGACTGAACGGCAGAACCACGACAACGATCCACAGCAGCAGCAACCAGCGCGCTTCTTTGTCCAAGCCGAACAGTCGTTCAGTGGTTGTCTGACGCAGGCTTCGTAGCGTGAGCCAGCTTCCGCCCAACAGCAACGGCAGCCAGGGCCAATACAATTTCACGAGCAACCACGGATATTCGCCCAAGCCCAGAAACCAATGCCAACCGCGCTGCGGCGCAATCGAACGCGCATTTTCCGCTGTGTACGAAAAGTGATGCTGTACAAAAGCATCGCTGTACCAATGGTATTGCAGCCAGAACCAGCCGAGCGGCAGTCCGACCGCCAACGCCAAGCCCAACCAGAGATACACCAAGCGCAATGCTGCGGCCTTTTTTCCGACCAGTAAATGCGCCGCCAGCACGCCCAGCGCCAACAGGCCGAGAATCGAACGAGCCAGGCCGGCCAGACCAATCGCTATGCCGCAGAGTAGAAAAAAGACCGGTTGTCGTCGCGCTTTGAGATACGCCCAGATCGCGAGGGTGAACAAGAAAGTAAACGGCACATCGGTCATCGAGTGTTGCGCATATTTGAGAAAGTATTGCGTCGAGGCCAACACCAGCATCGCCAGACTCGGCAGCCAGGGATCGTCCGTCAATTCGCGCGTCACGAAAAACACTAACGCGATGGTCGCCAAGCCGAGCAAGGCGGGCGGGAATTTGGCAGCAAAGTCACTCACGCCTAAGAGCCAGAACGAAATCGCTTCGAGCCAGATGAACAGCGGCGGTTTATCGAAATCCAGCTTGCCGTTCAGCCAGACGTTCGCCCAATCGCCGCTCCGCAACATCTCTTTCCCTTCGTGCGCGTAGACAGCGTCGTCGTATCCCGCCAAATCACCTCGATGCAGGTTCGTGAACAGCATCAAAGTGGCTAAGATGAAGACAAGGCCAAA
>JAYTCQ010000156.1:0-4143 GCA_043736395.1 Blastocatellia bacterium
AAAACGATTGGATTCAAAAAATGACCGGGAATGTCTGGATTGATTTCACAGATAAAGTTCTGGTACGGATCGAAGGACAAGTAAAATCTGAGGCTGCCCCTTCAGCAATCCCAATTCAATCAATGCCGAATTTCGTTTACCAGCAACAGCGAGTCGGCGTAGGATTATGGTCGCCATCTTTGATTCGAATTAATTCGTTGGGCGACAGTACAATTTTTCGCGGCATGAATTATGACGCCTGGTTTGAATTCAGTAATTTTAAGCGATTCGATTCCGCTGAATCAGATGTCAAGATTACGGCTCCCAAAGAAGAGAAAGTGAAGCCGTAAATAGCGAGGTACTTATGCAGCAAAAGCGATTTTTAATTTCTATTTTATTCCTGCTTGTGCTTGCTGCGCCGTTGAAGGCGCAAAATAATCGCAGTTCAATTTCCGGTGTAATCACTGATTCCGGTCGGCGGACAATTCCTGACCTTTGGATTGAATTATTGAACGAAGTAGATTCAGTAATTTTTAGAGTCAAAACTGATGCGACCGGACGCTACATTTTTCGCAATCTTTCCTTCGGAACATTTCAAGTTCGGATCGTAACTTCAGGTACGAATTTCGTCAGTCAAACAGTTCGTGTACAGCTGTTCCCGGCAACAATGCAGGGGACAGGCGCTCATTTTGAACAACAGGATTTTATTCTAAAAACAAATTCTGAGTCGAAAGGTGGATCAGTTACAAAAGCGCGAACAGTTTTTGCACAAGATGTTCCAGAAGCAGCCCGAAAACTTTTTGAAACTGCCGTGGTTCGGTTTGATTCGAATGATGCAGAAACAGGAATGCTTAAGCTCAAAGAAGCGTTGGCAATTTCCCCCAGCTATTACCTCGCGCTTGAGCGTTTAGGAGTCGAATATTTAAAAGCAAAAAACCTTGAGCAAGCTGGAATTGTTTTGAAAAAAGCTCTTGAGATTAATCCGAATGGTGCGCCCAGTCTTTATGCTTTAGGTGTGGTTCAATATCAAACCAAACAATGGGAACCTGCCATTGAAGTTTTACAACGTTCGATCATTCTTGAGCCTGAATCCAGTAATGCGGTGTTCATCAATATGTATTTAGGATTAGCCTTTTTGAAAACGGAAAAAGCGGAGAAAGGTGAGCTATTTTTGAAGAAGGCAATTGAATCGGGAGGCGCACGAATTCCTCCTGACGTCCACATGCATCTGGCAGAATTCTACGGAAAAAATAATCGCTTCAAAGATGCTGCCGATGCATTGGAATTATTCTTGAAATTGGTTCCTGATGCGCGTGACGCGTCGAACATTCGCAATCTCATAACGCAATTGCGAGCGAAAGCACAAACCAGCTAACTTGTTACTTCACGATAAAATCCGACCACTGCTCGACCAGTGAAGCTTTCCCCTCACGTAGCGCATCTTTAATCATCAAGCGAAATAAATATTCACCATTGCTTAAGCTATTAAGTCGAAATTTTCCTCCGCATTCCAACCACTTCGGATCCGTTTGGCGATCCGTCCGGACGGCTCTTTCCGGTGATTGAAAGATGCGTTGTCCATCACGATACAATTCAAATTGAAGTCGTAATTTAGCTTTGTTCGTTTGCTTGTCGGCACGTGGATTGTAGATCGCCGCTACAAATTCAATCTCACTATCATTGGCAAAACGGCGTGCTGCCGGATTCGCTTGAACCAGGTTTGCGGCGTCAGAAATGTTCGGATTCACAACTGCATTTAAAATGATTCCTGAAAGCGATAACCGATCTTTGCTCAAATCAGGAACCTGAATAAATTGCGTAGAAGAACCAAGTTGTTCACTGTTGGCATCGCGCAAGACGGAACGGAAATGATAGGCTCCGGGTTTCTTGATGGGAAAATCATTTAGATAAGTTAAGCCTTCAGCCATCGCGCGTTTGTACTTTGCGTCATTGAATGGAACTGTAAAGCTTTGTGCGTATTTTTCAATGATTGCGCCATTCTCATCAAAGGTAAAATTGACGAGTTCTAGCGCTAAAGATTTCGTCCCGTCAGGTTCATCTTTAAATTTTAATTTCGAGCAATCAATCTGAAAGTACGAACGAATGATGGGGTCTCCGTTCGTTGAACTAAATAAGAGAGAAGTCACCTGATAGGGAATATCTTTGGCTCCGAAAGGGGACGAAAGAGCCGAAACAATTTGCGCTTCTCTCGTCTTGGGAATCTCACGAGCTTTGGCGTCCTCAATTCCAAAGAAACCATTTCGCGTTCGCACAGTTAAGCCAGGGCGTTTCATCGTTAGCTTAATTTTATGTTGTTTGCGATCAAATTTATCATCGTCAGGATCGAAGCCCAGCAGAAAATAACTGCGGCTGTCATCAACGGCTTTCTTCAAGATGGCATTTGTATTGTTGTTATTGAAGAACGCTTGCCCGCCTGTTTCATACGCCAAAGTTCGCATACCATCATTGAAAGAGTTGCCACCGGAAAAAGATTGATCGCGTTGCGGGTCGTCAATTCCTTCAATGCCTGGATCCGCGCCAGGAGCCAGCAGTCCCTGCACATTGATGTAATAGAATGCCACACTTGAACGATTCGCCAGCTCCACCAAATTCAGGATTTTCCGTTGAGCTATGGCAATGTAGCTGTTTGCATCATTGCCACTATTATTCCCGCTTCGTGCCGTATCCAGTGGTAATCCATCCGATAAAACAATGGCGACTTTCCGACCTGGTAACGGGCGGAGTGTACGCACGATTTGATTTAATGCACCAAGCGTTCCATAAGTGAAAATTGATTCCCGGTAGGTAAATATATCTTTTTCGGCAGCAGCAGCTACGCGATCTTGCATAATGCTATCGCGAACTGCTGCCTCATTGGGATCGTCCAGGACATCCAGATTCGGCATCCCTTGCGCGTTGCGTGTATCGTGATATTTTTCAGCATCTGTTTTGAATCCTCCGTTTTTTCCCATTAACGAACTGGTCGAACTTAACGTAAAGGGCAAAGCCTTGCGTCCGTTGAGCACAAATTTTAGGCGGTCTATGGCAGCATAGAGAATTTGCTTATCGCTGGTAAATTGTTGATAAATTCCAAAGCCGCCACTCGTGCGGATAATTGCGACGAGATCACCGTCCTGCATTTGTTCCGTGACGAATTTCTTTAGTGCATCTTTCGCGAAAAGGGTACTGCTAAATGATAACCCAAGATCATCAACTACCAGTGCGATTGTGCGCTTCACCTGTTGTTCTTCGATTCGGCGCGCGGGCATTTTAATGGGTGCATTTTTTTCTTTCGTCTTAATTTCTGATTCAGGACGGGTTGGTTCGGCTAAACGGACAAGTTTTAAATACTCAATCGGTTGAGATTTTCCATCTACAGTTAAGACAAAATCTTCCGCCGAAAAATTATCAAGATGGTTGCCATTTTTGTCGGTGACGATGGCATCAATTTGTACGAGTTGCGTCGAAATTCGTACGACGGCTTCTTGCGTGTCGGAAGGTTCAGGTTTGGTTGGCTGCTGTGCCAGAGAAGTGAAAAATAGAATTGCTGTGCAAACCAGAACTGTCCCTGAGTAGCTTTTTCTTGAAAGCAATTGCATAAAATTCCCAGCTCCGGGATTAAAAAAGGCCTGCCTGAATTTCATCAGACAGGCCTTCAAAAGGTTAACTTCTACGTTTAATTAGAACGTGAAGCGAACTCCAAGACGAACTGCACGACCACCTTGGAAGCTGTTGCCAAAACCAAGAGCTGTCTGCTTGCGTTGCGGAGCAGCGGGATCATTCAGGAAGGTATTGAAATTGCTCACAATACCATTCGTCAGAACATAATTAAGTGCCTTTGGCTCATCATTGATAGCAGCAGGTAAGCCCAAGTTGGCAATACTGGTAGCAAGAGCAGCAGTATTATCAACCTGACCGAGTACACTGGCGCGATTGAAAACGTTTAATACGTTGAAGTCCATCACCATTCCGACGCGTTCACCAAACTTAACACGGTGTGAAACCGCAAAGTCAGATTGGCTAAACATCGGAGTACGTCCCAAATTTCCACGTGAAGTCAGAACCGCTGCCGCATAAAGCGTATAGAAGCTTGTGCGAGGCGTTCCTGATTGTAACGTCGTGAACATTGAGAACTGAGTGGTATTGCCTTTTCCTAACCAGTTG
>JAYTCQ010000157.1:0-11407 GCA_043736395.1 Blastocatellia bacterium
GCAAATGTCCTTAATGTCGCCTGAAGCCACCGTTTCACGCAATTATATTGATTGGCTGGTCAACGTTCCGTGGAAAAAACAAAGCGAGGAAATCCGCGACTTACAGCATGCTTACGAGATTCTTGAAGGCGACCACTACGGATTAGAGAAAATCAAAGATCGCATTATCGAGTATCTGGCCGTTCGCCAATTGGTTGAAAAGCCGCGCGGAACAATCCTTTGTTTTGTCGGGCCTCCAGGTGTTGGCAAAACTTCATTAGGGCGTTCAATTGCGAAGGCTACGGGGAGAAAATTTGTTCGTCTGGCTTTGGGCGGCGTGCGTGATGAAGCTGAAATTCGCGGGCATCGTCGCACCTACATCGGAGCCTTGCCCGGACAAATTATTCAGATGATGAAAAAGGCTGGCACGAACAATCCGGTCGTGTTATTGGATGAAGTTGATAAGCTCGGTCACGATCATCGTGGCGATCCGTCTTCGGCTTTGCTGGAAGTGCTTGATCCTGAGCAAAATCATACATTCCATGATCATTATCTGGATGTTGATTACGATTTGTCTAATGTCATGTTTATTGCCACGGCGAACGTTTTGCATACGATTCCTGGCCCCTTGCAGGATCGTCTGGAAATTATTCGGCTGGCTGGCTACACCGAACGTGAAAAGCTTGCCATTGCAGAGCGCCATCTGGTGACCAAGCAATTGGATGGTCACGGACTGAAAAAAGAGCAACTGACGTTTGTCGAGGATGGTCTGCGCACAATTATTAATTCCTACACGCGTGAGGCGGGTGTGCGTAATCTGGAGCGTGAAATAGGCTCAATCTGCCGCAAAGTCGCACGACAATTTGTGACCAAAAACGATAAGAAATTTTCCTTTACGGCGAATGAATCTTCGATTAAAGAGCTTTTAGGCCCAATCAGATTCCGCCCGCAACCATTAGCGACTCACAATGAAATTGGTCTCGTGAATGGTTTAGCTTACACCGAAGCCGGCGGAGACATCTTGCACATTGAAGCGACCTTGATGCCGGGAACAGGTAAGATAACTTTGACTGGGAAATTAGGGGAAGTCATGCAGGAATCGGCGCAGGCTGCGATCACGTACTTACGTTCGCGGGCTTCAGAACTGGGGATTCCAAAAGACTTTCATAAAAATTTCGATTTGCACGTGCACGTGCCGGAAGGTGCGATTCCGAAAGACGGGCCTTCGGCTGGTATCACGCTGGCGACAGCGGTGGCATCTTCGCTGACACGGATTGCCGTAAATCGTAATGTCGCCATGACTGGTGAAATTACCCTGCGCGGGAAAGTCTTGCCAATTGGCGGACTGAAGGAAAAATTGCTTGCGGCCCATCGGGCTGGGATTACAACGATTATTATTCCGAAAGATAACGAAAAAGACCTGGTGGATATTCCACCTGACGTGTTGGCAACATTTCAAGTGAACGCCGTAGAAAGCATGGACGAAGTGCTAAGGATCGCGCTTGAGCGATTACCAGATGTAGAAACAACTCCAGCTGAGCTGGAAGCGGCGATTTGGCAAACGCCGACAATTATTGATCAACCTGGTGCCGGGCTGAGTAGCTGAACTGAGAAAGCATGAAAATTACGAGTGCAGAATTTACGGCAAGCGCTGCAACAACGGCTTCGGTGCCGAAAGCCACGGGGCCGGAAATCGCTTTTATGGGGCGTTCCAATGTTGGTAAATCAAGTTTAATAAATAGTCTGTTAGGGGTCAAAAATCTGGCGCGCACCAGCTCTTCTCCCGGTCGGACGAAGGCCTTGAACTTCTTTGCAATTAACAAAGAGATGTATTTTGTGGATTTACCCGGTTATGGTTATGCGAAAGTATCTAAAACCGAGCGCTTTCATTGGGGACAATTAATTGAGAATTACCTTGCACATCGAGAGGCTCTTGTGTTATGTATCTTAATTGTAGATGCACGGCATGAGCCTTCCACGTTAGATCTCCAGATGAAATCCTGGCTACAGCACTTCGGACTTTCCTTTCTGGTGGTCAATACGAAAGTTGATAAGCTTTCGTTGAAAGAGCGGAATGCAACAATGAAGCGCGCGCAGAAGGTTTTGGAGACTGATCGAATTATCCCGTATTCGGCAATTACACGTGAAGGCATTAAGCCGTTGTGGAATGAAATTAATGCCTGTTTAGCGGTAGGCGGTCACAAATCAAACTGACAGGCGATTTAGAAAACTTCACCACCAGAGAACAGGATCGTAATTGTTCTTGCATCGGTCACCCTTAGATTTCGTTGGCGTTATTAACTCAACCGATTCTCAAGCTGACGTTAAGTTCCTAAATAAAATCACTTGTTCCAAAAATGATTCATTAAGTCCTGTCGCCGTGAGGCACATGCCCCCTGAAACTTTCCGGCGTAAAACAATTGATACCTATTTTAAAAAAGTTCCCTTTTCAAATATTTAAAGAGAAAAGAATGTAACAGACGTTACCACCATCGCCGCCGCCGATCCGGCTCCGGCCAATACCACAATAACTATATGGCAGAAAAATCAGCAAAAGCACGTGATCGTGAAATCGAAATGATTGACGATGAAGAAGCGGAATATGCCGATGCGGACTTACTCGACATTTCCGAACTCAAGGAAATGAGTATTTCCAAATTGACAAACATCGCCAAAGAATTGGACGTACCCGGCGCGACTGGGATGCGCAAGCAGGAATTGATCTTCAAAATCCTGCAAGCCCAAACTGAGAAATCCGGTCTCATCTTCTCTGAAGGGGTTCTGGAAACTTTACCGGATGGTTTCGGATTCCTCCGCGCTCCGGAATACAATTATTTACCAGGGCCAGACGATATTTATGTCAGCCCTTCGCAAATTCGTAAGTTTGATCTGCGAACCGGCGATACCATTTCGGGTCAAATCCGTCCACCGAAAGAGGGCGAGCGTTACTTTGCGCTCATTAAGGTTGAAGCGATTAACTTCGAAACGCCCGATCTGGCGCGTGACAAAGTATTCTTCGATAACCTGACACCGCTCTATCCTGACGAACAATTGAAAATGGAAACCACCAATCCTGATCATTTGTCAGGACGTGTGATCGATCTGGTAACACCCATCGGCAAAGGACAACGTGGATTAATCGTGGCTCCGCCGCGGACAGGTAAAACGGTATTGCTGCAAACAATTGCGAATTCCATTACCGAAAATCATCCTGAAGTCACATTAATCGTCTTGTTAATTGATGAGCGTCCGGAAGAAGTCACCGATATGCAACGCTCCGTCAACGGCGAAGTTATTTCTTCAACGTTTGATGAACCAGCCTCACGGCACGTGCAGGTAGCGGATATGGTGATTGAAAAGGCCAAGCGTTTAGTCGAGCACGGACGTGATGTGGTTATTTTGCTGGATTCGATCACTCGTCTGGCGCGTGCGCACAACGCTGTCGTGCCGCCATCGGGTAAGATTCTCTCCGGCGGTGTGGATTCCAACGCATTACAGCGTCCCAAACGGTTTTTCGGAGCGGCGCGTAATATCGAAGAAGGCGGCAGCCTGACGATCATCGCTACGGCGCTGGTTGAAACCGGAAGCCGCATGGATGATGTGATCTTTGAAGAGTTCAAAGGTACCGGCAATATGGAAATCCATCTTGATCGTAAACTTTCTGACAAGCGTGTTTTCCCGGCGATAGACTTGCAGAAATCGGGTACACGTAAGGAAGAGTTGTTGATTCAACGTAAAGACCTGGATCGGATTTGGGTTTTAAGACGTGTGCTGAATCCGCTTTCGAGCGTCGAGCAAATGGAATTGGTGCTGGATCGGTTAGAGAAATCGAAATCGAATGCTGAGTTCCTGAATTCGATGAATTCCTAAAAGATTAGAGAGAAGTTTAGAAAATAATCGGGCAGGGTCTGGAAAATTCCAACGCTGCCCGATTTTATTTTTTCTTTTCGAGTTGTAAGACGACCTGCCTGATTTCACTGCTATCAATTGAAACTTCCTTTGAAGTTGTCGTGAATCCATCAGCACTGGCTGTGATTAAATATTTTCCGCTTTCTGATGGCAGGCGAAATCCAAATTCCCCACCCTCAGTTGAGTATTTTTCAATCTTCTTAAATTTTTTACCGTCGAGTCGTTCAATCGTGACTGAGACGTTTGGTAAAGAATATCCTGAAGTATCAAGGACGGCGCCTCTGATTTGCGAAAAGGGATCTTCACGGCGTAACTCAAAGGGTTTTGGTGCCTGATAAAATCCACTTGCCGTCAGATCAATACGCTGTCGCGTAGTAGCTGTTTTAAATCCCTTCATCTCAAAAGTCAGCGCATAACTACCAGCGGCCAATCCGGTGAAGACAAAATTTCCTTTGTCGTCAGATTTTACTTCGTAATCGGATGGAGCCTGCGCTTCCTTGTCATCCAAGGTCTTAATTTTACTGCGGTTCGCTTTGACCGTCACTCCGCTTAGAGGTTTTCCATTATCGTCTCGAATTTTACCTTCTATTTTTGCCGAATCAGCTAATGTTACCAAGCTGGCAAAAATCATAAAACATCCAAAAGTAATAGCGCGTAAAATCATTCGCATATAAACTCCAAAAAATAGGTTAACAACAATAATAGTAGTCTTGCTCCGTTCATAAGTCACGATTATTGAGATGAATTTAAGGAATCAAAAAATTTGCTGCTTTTTCATCCTCTTCTGGATGAGCATTTCTTGTGTCACGTTGTCTGCTCAAATCAAAAAAGAGCAGGATGAAGTCCTTAAAATTGACACTGACTTAGTCATGGTCGAAGCCGTCGCAACGGATAAGTCAGGAAATTATATCCGCCATCTGAAGGCTGAAGATTTTCGCTTATGGGTTGATGAAAAACCTGCCAAAATTGAATTTTTCAATGTCACAGATGAAGTGACACTCTCACGTCCTCTGGCGGTTGTCTTTGCGCTGGATTTATCCGGCAGCCTTAAACCTGAAGAAGTGACGGTGCTGCGAAACGCGGCGCTTAAATTTACCGAAGTCTTACAGGGGGAATCGATTTTTTCTGCTTTGGCATTTAATTACGAAGTAAAAATTTATCAGGATTTTACTTCGGATCAAAAAAAATTAGCCAAAGCCCTGGCAAAGATGGACAGCTTTGAAGGCTCAACGCGAATTTATGATGCTTTAGACAAAGCCGTGTTAATGCTGAGCCGTCGTTCCACTCGAACGAGAACGAATCAGCCGTTACGAAGGGTGATTATTGTGATTACAGATGGGTTCGATTCTTCAAGTATGATCAACACTCGTGAATTAATTCGCCGCGCTAATGCCGCAGGTGTCACCGTATATTCGATTACGCTGCCTTCATTTATTCTTTCAGCCAGCCGTAGTTCAGATCGGGTCATTACACCATTGGATGCTTCGCGAATCGTGGCAGCGACAGGTGGGTTGGATTTTTCAGCCAATGCACGGGACTTTACTCCAGTCTTCAAAGCACTGGCTGAAGAGATTCGCGCAAGTTATGGATTGGCTTATTATCCCGAAGTCCGTGATGGCAAGCAGCATCAAATAAAAGTGGAGACAGTGAATCCGGCGATTAACCTGCGGGTTAATCGAACGACCTTCACCGCTCCTTCTCAAAAGTGAAAATTACAGTTTAATCATCATCACTCTCGTAATAATCATCATCCTCGCTGTCATCGGCCAAATCCAATTCGATTGGATCAAGACCAACAACTTCTAGTTTGGCTTCGCAATCATCGCATCGAACGTGATCGCCTTTGTCCATTTCTTCGTCAACATGAATATCGGAATCACATTCCGGACAGGTAGCTAAAGGCACAGTTGAATCCTCCTGGTAAAGTTTTGTGCGGCGAAAATCTAAACTACTTGTGCATATTTTTGCAATGGTTATTTATCATGACAGTTCCTGTTAGACGCTAAAAAATTTTTGTCAGTCCGGGAAAGAATCACAAAAATTAGTGGTGACACACAAAAAAACATCAATAAAGACGGGCAGGAAAATGCTGTATCCTTAAAAAATGCAAGGAAAATAGGCATATTTGGCTTGCGCCACCCTATCTCCTGCTGTATACTCCGCCGCGATTTAACACAATAAAAGATCGTCGATTATGTAGTAAATATAGGCGATTGAGTTTATTACTTCTGTTTTTCAGAGGTAGCTATTTTGATTATTTTTGGTGAACAGAGTTTCCTGGCACTATCTGAAAATTTTGAGTGTAGTGAGTTTGGAAATTGCATAAACATCATGCATCCTCTGTTCATACTTTTAACCTCATGAAAACCTGACAAGGTTTTTATTATTTAAGCCTACGCTATTTCTGTTCGCTCATTTCATTGTTGATTCAGAAGGCCGTAAGATAAATTGAAATGCCGCAACAGCGAAGCCTGGCGTCACTTAATTACGAAAAAGGAGATTACAATTATGGCAGCAGCAAAAGCAGTAAAACCCATGACTAAAGGTCAAATCGCCGCTCACTTAGCGGAAAAGTTTGGTGTATCCAAGAAAGTTGGCGCATCTATTGTTGATGAAATCGCCGCCGTCGCGGTTGCACAAACCAAGAAGGTCGGACAATTCACTCTTCCAGGTGTTGGCAAACTGGTCAAAGCGAGCCGTAAAGCTCGTACCGGTCGTAACCCTGCCACTGGCGCAGCGATCAAAATTCCAGCCAAGACCGTGGTCAAATTCCGCGTTGCTAAGGCTTGCAAAGATGCTATCGTGCCACCCAAGAAGTAACAGCACATCGCATCAGATAAATAATAAAAGGCGTGACCTCAAACTGAGGTCACGCCTTTTATTATTTTGTGAAAATTTTTTAGAAGCCTTCCAGCACCATCGTCAAAACACTTTTCGCAAAATCTCGCGCCAGGCGTTCTACTGCCGGGCCTTCTTCATTGAAAAAAGTATTTGGATCACCAGTAATCTCATACTCAGTTTTAAAAATATAATTTTGATTATCGTAAAGCACCTTGTTTTTGGTTTGATCCTTAACTGTAATGCCTGCTACGACTGTCACCTCAAACACGCGCGCGCGCCCGAAATCATCCAGCAGAACTCCACGATAGGCGAATTGCTTAATCGTTCCAAGCACCACCGCATCAGCGCCTTCCGCTTTTGAAACGACCTGCAACGCACGTTGTCGCCGCAACACTTCGTCAATCATCGCAGCTGTAAACCGCTGCTCGACTTTGTATCGCAAGCTCGGATTTTGAAACGGTGGAATCGCAATCGTCTTGATGTGCGCGGGTAAGGCTTCGCCTTTGCCAGCCTGCTTGTAGCATTCTTTGAAACTGCAAGTAAGCAGCAGGATCGTCAAAAGAATAGTGATTCGGGAAGTCCGCATATTAGGCAGCCTGTTGTAGCTCACTTGGGGGAAATCTGGGTTGTATTTACTTTTCACGGGACTTTTCAATTTCTGCCACGATGTCATCTACCGACATAGAGGCATAGAGGTCGCGCCGTTCTTCGGTGTAATTACCGTATCCGGTTGTATATGGTTTGATGAAACGTAGTGTATTTGCTACGCCGAGGCGTTGACACAAATTAGTCAGTGCTTCGTGCGTAATTTTCGCAAGGGGTTTAACTTCTACTGTCGTCATTGTATTTCCTCCAACAGTTCAACAGGCGAAACGACTTTCAGAGTGCTCATGCAAAATCGCCTTGCTTTCTTCAAGAGTTTATCATCACAAGTGCAAAAGTATTCAGCATTTCCTATCTCAGCAGAAGCCAGATGCAAGGCATCCAAAGCCATGAGTCTGTTATTCACCAATTGTTTGGCGCGAGTTTGGATATTAAAATCAACCTGTATGATTTCAACGGCATTCGCCAAAATTTCTAATGCAAACTCACGGCGGGAAGGATTCGTGATGCGGCGACTTTCAAACAGCAAGGCCTCAGAAGACAGCAATTCCAAATGTTTAATTTCAATAGCGAAATTATTCCAAGTACCGCCTTTCCAAACGAATACGAATTTGCGTTTGGTCATCAAGTGGTCGCTGGATACTGCAAGTATCAAGGTAGATTTTCATACGATGCCAGATTATTTCACCACAATATTCACCAACCGTTTCGGCACAACAATCGTTTTCACAATCTGTCGCTCCCCGATCTTCGCTTTGATTCTTTCGTCCCTGAAAACAGTTTGCTTTAATTCTTCGTCATCTATATCTAACGGTACTGAAACGCGTCCTGACATTTTACCGTTGATTTGCACAGGGATTTCCAATACGTCTGCTTTAGCTAATTCAGCATCGTAAGCTGGCCATTCAGAAATTACTACGAAATCACTGTGACCCAATGAAGCCCATAATTCTTCAGCAATATGCGGTGTAAACGGAGCCAGCATTTTCACCAAAGCTTTCATTGCTTCTTTCATAGCGAACAAATCACCGGCATTAGACCCATCAACTTTCTTGTCGAAATCATAAATTTCATTCGTCAATTCCATCAACGCCGCGACGCCAGTATTGAAATTCATCCGAGTTCCAATATCGTTGGAAATTCGATGAATTGTCTGATGCGTTTTCCGCCGCAACGCACGCGCACTGTCAGAAAACTCCGCATTCTGCAATCCGCAATCCGCAATCTTCTCGTGCCATTTATGCACAATGCGCCACACGCGATTCAAATACCGCGAAGCACCCTCCACAGCTGAATCATCCCACTCTAAATCTTTTTCCGGCGGAGCCGCGAACAGCATAAACAACCGCACCGTATCCGCGCCAAACGTGTTGATCATTTCATCGGGATCAATCGTATTCTTGTGCGATTTGGACATTTTTTCGGTACGACCGACTTTTGCCTGACGTCCGCAAAATTTACAATTGCCATCCAAAACTTCAGTTGGATATAACCATTCATGCTCTTCGCATTTATAGCTTTCCAGGCAAACCATTCCCTGCGTCAGCAAATTTTTCACCGGCTCATCAAACGTAATCAAACCCAGATCACGCATGATTTTTGTCCACAGCCGCGTGTAGATCAGATGCAGGACGGCGTGTTCGATCCCGCCGATATATTGATCTACGGGAGTCCAATACGCCGCGACTTTTGGATCAAACGGTAACTCAGTATTTTTCGGATCAATGTAGCGGAAGTAATACCACGACGAATCTACAAATGTGTCCATCGTGTCAGTATCGCGGCGGGCTGCACCGCCACAAGTCGGACACGTAACATTCACGAATCCCGCATTTTCCGCCAGCGGTGCGCCCTGTGTATTGAAGTTCAAATCCTTCGGTAATTCGACCGGCAATTGATCTTCGGGAACTGGCACGATGCCGCATTTTGCGCAATGAATAAAGGGTAACGGCGTACCCCAGGCGCGTTGGCGCGAAACTCCCCAATCGCGAATTTTGAAATTTATTTTTTTACTGCCAAAGCCGTTTTTCTCAGCATGAGCGATCATCCCTTCCTGCGCATCCGCGACTTTCATGACGCTCCATTCATTGGAATTCACCAGCACGCAAGTCTCATTTTTTTCGGTAAAAGGTTGTTCCGGCGTCGTCGTAGTGTCACCGGGGAAATCCACCGGAATGATGACGCGTCGAATGGGCAGCAAGTATTTTTTCGCAAATTCAAAATCACGCTCATCGTGCGCGGGGACAGCCATAATCGCGCCGGTCCCATATCCCGTCAGCACAAAATTTGCCGTCCACACTGGCAATTTTTCCTGATTGAAAGGATTGACGACGTGCATTCCGGTGAAGACGCCTTCTTTCTCGCGGCCTTCCGCAATGCGGTCTTGCGGCGTAATAGTTTTTTGCTGTTCGACAAAAAATTTCAGTTCTTCGCTGGCATGATTTTCTGCGATCAGTTGCTGAATTAATTCATGTTCCGGGGCGATGATGATTGAATTTGCGCCGTAAATTGTATCAATGCGAGTGGTGAAAATCCGAATGTCGGCCTTGATGCCGTAGGAGGTTTCCGCATCAATCGCAAAGTCCACTTCCGCGCCAGTGCTGCGTCCAATCCAATTGCGCTGCATCGTCAACACGCGCTCCGGCCATCCGCCTTCCAGCGTGTCCAAATCATCCAGTAATTGATCGGCATAATTGGAGACGCGAATGAACCATTGCTCCAATTGGCGCAGTTCAACCGGCGTGTCTTCATGCCGCCAACAGAAGCCGCCTTCGGCTTGCTCATTCGCCAGCGAAGTGTTGCATTTGACGCACCAGTTCACCGTCGCGTTCTTGCGATACAGCAAACCTTTCTTGAACATCTGCACAAAGAACCATTGATTCCAGCGATAATATTCCGGTGTGCAAGAAGCGATTTCGCGCCGCCAATCATAGTTGAATCCGACGCGCTGTAACTGTTTGCGCATCGCCTCAATATTTTCAAACGTCCAGGTGTCGGGACGCGAATTATTTTTAATCGCCGCATTTTCTGCTGGCATTCCGAACGCGTCCCAGCCCATCGGATGCAGCACGTTGAAGCCTGTCATTCGTTTATACGCCGACAGCGCATCGCCGATGGAATAATTGCGGACGTGTCCCATGTGAATACGACCGGAAGGGTAAGGCAGCATTTCCAAACAATAAAAATGCGGTCGTGATTCGTCCACTTCAGCTTCAAAAACTTTGGCTGCTGCCCAGCGTTGTTGCTGGCGTTCTTCAATTTCTGTCGGAAAATATTTTTCGTTCATGGTGCTCACTATAATCTCGATTAATGCAACCCAAAGGTTATGTCAACAAAAGACGAGAAGATAACAAAATCAGGCAAATAATAGAATTGATTTTAGTTCGGGAGGCGCAGCGCAACAAAATGAATTGCGCTGCTAGATAAGGGAGAGGGATAACAAAAGGGCAGAGCACGACGAATAATTTTCGTTCTCAATATTTCGAAATTGGCTCATAACTGCTTTCATTGAAATTCACCTCGCCTATATTTTTAGCACGGCTGATAGGCAGGCTGCAATAGTTTTTTAGGTACCCCGCCTGTCCCTATTGGCGAGCCACGGTCTAAACGAAATCGCAAAATCACGAAAAGAGGACAGGCGGGGACGCCTATCCTACCTAGCAAGACATCGCCAAAATTGAGCAAGATCGCGCAAGACGCCGCGCCAATCCTCCTCTAAAATTCACCATCAAAATAAATCAGAAAAATATTTTCAGGAGAAATTTCTATGATCGAAAAAGGCGCAGTTATTGCCCCCGCAAAAGGCAAACTCGGAGTCCTGTGCGTAGGACTCGGCGCAGTCACAACCACTTTTATCGCCGGTGTTGAAGCCATCAAAAAAGGTTTGGCCAAGCCTATTGGTTCGCTCACGCAAATGGGTACCGTGCGTTTAGGCAAGCGGACAGAAGGCCGTTCGCCGCTCATTAAAGATTTTGTTCCGCTCGCCGATTTGAATGATCTCGTGTTTGGGACGTGGGATATTTTTGAAGAAAACGCGTACGAAGCCGCGATGCACGCCGGAGTGCTTGAAAAAGAA
>JAYTCQ010000158.1:0-36333 GCA_043736395.1 Blastocatellia bacterium
GTACCTTGATAAATCGCGGGTAAAAAACCTGCACTCCAATTTTTTGTTCCGCCTAAAACTTCACCGCCGTCAGCCATCACGACGAAAGCGGGAAGGTTAGCATTTGAAGTTCCTAAGCCGTACATTGACCACGCGCCGAGCGAAGGTCGTCCAGCTAAAATCGAACCCGTATTCATTTGGCAAACTGAACCAACGTGATTCAATCCATCCGCCCAACAGGAGCGAATAATTGCCATATTGTCTACGTGCTGCGCCGTGTGCGGGAGCCAGTTGGAAACAGGAATTCCGCTTTTGCCGTAGTTCTTAAAAGTTCGCTGCGTGGGCAGGATATTATTACTCGCCGTACCCATCGCCGTGATTGGGCGTCCGAAGGATTCGGGCATTGGTTTGCCGGCCAAATCTTGCAAACGCGGTTTCGGATCAAAGGTATCGAGATGGCTGGGGCCGCCTTCCATGAACAGGAAAATTACCGATTTCGCTTTGGCAGTGTGATGCGGTTTTTTCTCCGCAAGTGGATCAGGAATTTTGCTGCCATCCGCCGCTAGACCATTTTCGGCCAGGATCGAACTGAGCGCGATAGCTCCGAGGCCACCGCTGGCTTGCGCTAAAAAATTACGACGATCCAACGTCGCTTGTTCTTGGGGTGAAAGTGAATCCTGAGAGCTGCGAAATTTCATTTCAGTACCTTCGGATTAAGCCCTTATTATTGGATGGGCTTCGATAAAATGTTCTGAGAAAAAACGGAAGCCTAAACATATTATGCGCAATATTGATCAGTGACAACTTTCAATTCACAGATAAAATATTCAGTCGAAAAATGTCATCAAATCAGTTTTAGTGAGATACGACTCGTCCCAGGGATTTGGCGTGTCCGATCCAGCTTTGAACCTCTAAAAGGCTTGGTGTTGTTGACGAAATTTTTCGCTCACCGTTGTTCAATTCTACCAATTTCGCAAACAGGTTATCGGCTTTTCTCGTCGCTAATTCTGGCACTGTATCCACACCCGCAGCTTCCAATAATTCCGCATATTGTTCGTTTACGCCGTTGATGCGAATTAGATCAACGTGATTGACCCAGGTCAGAATTAGACGTTCATCAATGCCGGATTTAGCGGATAATTCTTCACGTCCCTTTTTAGTATTTCCCTGTCGAAGCAATTCGGCTTGTGTCGGAACGCCGATATTACACATTTTTTCAAAGAAAATTTTGCCAACTCCCTGAATCCGAATCAAGTCAGTTTCGATGGGAAGTTGCGGCGCTGTCTGCTGTGATTTTAAGCTGGCAAGAGTCGTTGTAAATTGTTTTTGGGCTGTTGCCATCTGCGATTTTAGCGCGGCAATTTCAGCCTCCTGAGTGTGATTAGTGGATTCGCAATCCTTAATTTTTGCCTCTAAAACTTCAAGTTTGCTTAGGCGCGCCCGGAGCTTCGAGATTTCTGCATCGCGGAAGCTGATGGCATTCCCGGCATCTTTCATTTGTGTTTCCAGTGTCGTAACCCTGTCGGTGCTGATACTCAGTTGTGAACTAATAGTCGTACCTGCTGCCAGCTTTGACTGCATGTCAGTTAACTCAATTTTCTGACTGGACAATTGATTGTTCGCATCTTGAAGTTGATCTTCGAGATCAATTAGTGCTTTTCCTTTAACGGAAGCATCGGATTCCACCAATGCGATAGCTGAACGCAGCCGGGCCATTTCGCTGGCGTCTGACTGGCTGATACTTTGCGCATTGGCGACTGAAGTGTGGGCTGCGGCGAGTTCCGTATTTTTCTGTGAAACTTCAGCCATCAGGCGGTCTGTTTTGGACTGAAATTCAGCAATCGTATTTTCATGTACCCCGATGTTGAGATGTACATTTTCGAGGTCAGACTTCATTGTCTCAATTTGTTCACGGCTCCGATTTTGATATGTGAACAGTTCCTGTTCTTTCGTGTGGAGCTGTGCGCTCCAACTATTTTCTAATTCCTTAAGCTTGCTTCTGCCAGTAGCTTTGGCGAATAACCAGCCTAGAATTGCTCCCAGTAAACCAGCGACCAACAAACATATCCACATCTGCAAAATCCATTGCCAATCCATGTGTGTGACCTTCCTGCTTAAGATTCAAGTGAGTTTTTGTCATTTTTACTTGAGCTATACCCGTTTATAGGCGAGCAACTACAGCTCAAAGTAGATCAATAATTTTATAATGATTTGTGAATTAAAAGGCTTTAGGGCAGGAAAATCAAGTCAGTAAAAAATAGTATTTGAGGAATCTGGCAGCACTTCGCGCAAAGTCCATGAAAATCTCTGATTTAAAGGAAACTCAGTGAATAATTATTGTTGATTGGCTGTTTGTTGTTGAGAAGCTTGCTGTCGAAGTGACGTTTGAGGGCTTTGACCGCGAGCCGAAGCCAGGTCAGTGATTCCAGTGCCAAGTCCGCTCAATGGGTTTTCCCAGATAAGCTCGCCATTCAATGGATTCAAGCAATAAAGATAGCCATTCGTGGAAATGATCAACCGATCTCCGTCAAGTAACAGCGTGGTAAATCCTGAATTCAGTTGAGTATTTCGCCACACTTCTTCACCCGTCATTCGATTCAACGCCAACGCATACCCATTCAGTCCAACGAAAATTAAGTCATCAATTTTCATAGCCCGCCGTTGGAAAAAAAGTCTATGACGCTGAACCTGTTTTTGCTCTGGCAGCGATTAAACCATCAATGAATTTTTTATTTTTCGTGAAATCTGCCGTGATGTTTTTCGTAGGGCAGGAGGTTTCGAGTTGTGCCCATTGATCAAAACCAATGTCTGCCAAAGTATCAATGACTTTAGGGAAATTAATGATTGTGCCTTCGCCCAGAAATTTTTCCCACGGAGTTTCTTTCAAGTGCATTTCGCAAATTCGGCTTTTGCCTAACCATCGAATTTCTTCGACGACGTCGTAACCTTCCTTCGATGAATTACCGACATCGTAGTAGGTTTGCACGGCGGAAGATTTACTGCGATCCATAATGGCAACATTTTCACGCGCTGAAATCGTATCTTCGAGACCTAAAATAACGCCCAGTTTTTCAGCCTGTGGCGCGACGTTGCGGAAAATATCGGCGACACGATCCTGTTCTGCTTTTTCCTTGATCGCCCATTTTCCGAAGAAGGGAACGAGGATGACTTTGACTCCCATAGCTTTGGCAACCGGGATTGATTCGGCTAACCATTTTTCTCCGAGCGGATCAGATTTCAATCCGTTAACGTGCATAATCTCCAGGCAAAGCGAAGTGATTTTGCAGTTTAACTTTTTCGCTTCGTCGAGATATTTTTTCTGTAAAGCCGGATCGCTAAGGGGTAATCGTGAAATTGTTTCACCTTTGGCAGCATGCCCCAGACTGATTTGGACACCGCTGAAACCTATACTTTTGGAAAGGGCTACGGCTTCAACTTTGCCTTCCTGTTGCAAGCTCCAATCGGGCGCTGAAAGCTTAAATTTAACGCCTTTGGCTGCGGCGTACGTTATTAATTCGAGTTGGTTGGAAAGTGTTAGTGAGGTTACTCCAATTGCTCCTGTCATCATAAAGTTGCGGCGTGAGTATTTAATAGCACCTCCTACAAAAAATTAATTTTTGATTCTGACGACCTGGGTTCCTGAGAAATAATCTGAAACGCTCAGGCGGTCAAAGTTGCGTAAGATACAGATTAAATTAACGGGAAAAAGTAATAAAGACAAGGTTCCACCGACTGCTCTCGCGGCGGCTTGTTGAAAGGTAAACGAGATCGTAGATGTCGCATTGGACTGAACTTGTTCTGACACAGGTTTCAAACTGGCCAAATGTAATTTCAGGATTGCCATGCCAATGGTTCGACCGGCGAGGGCGTAGGTGACGAAGAAATAAATAGTCACCAAAATCGCCGTGAGCGACAGTAATCCGGCTAGTGAGACAGAGCTTGAGCTGCCTCCTAAAAAGGCATACACCGCGATAATGGGCAGGAAGGAAAAAGCGATGATTTCCGCATCAATCACTGCCGAAGCGATGCGTGATTTTAAAGAAGCTGCTTCCAGTGAAGTTGGTTCATGGTGAGTAAATTGAATTTCATCATGTAACAAATCAAGTTCTTCAAATTCCTGACCAAATGCCTCAGCGTCACTTTCAAGCAGGTCATCCGCAAATAAATCTAACTCGGCAAGATGATTTGGTTCGACCACCATTGGCGCGCGCGGCATCGCTGGTACGCGATTAAATAAAGCTTCTGGAACAGCCTGATAAGCCGGAGCTTGATTCACCGCGACTTCCGTTGCTACTGCGACAGTGGCTACTGCGCTGACTTCGGGTGCTTTGGGAACGATCGCTAAATAATTGGCTCGATTTATTCGTCGAAGAGCGGCTTCGACAATTGGTTGACGACTGGATTCCCGCTGATGCGATGGCATAGTGGGCGGTTCCACCTCCGCCGCCTTCTGCTCCCGGATTTCACGCAGCCGAGCGTGCAGCTTTTCTTTCCATTCAGGTTTTGGCTCAATGGTTTCAGGCTTCGCGTCGTTAACTTTGCCATTCATGGGTGGTTTAGGAAAACGGATTAAATTGCCTGTATCACGCGTATACGTTCGTGACGAGACCGCCGCCGCAGCGGCAATAGGCACGTTAATTGATTCAAGATAGCGATCACGTTTTTCGCGCCAAATTTCCATTTTTTTCAGAGCATTATTGTGACCGCAGGATTTGCAAATCACCGTTGCTCCCGTCAGCTCAGTTTCACATTGTTCACAAATCATCATAGTGAGTTGTTCTTTTTTCGTAGTGGTAGTTATGGCTACTGTTTTTGGTTCAGGGCTATTTCTATGCTTTCGCGCATGACTTTTGGGACTAAAGTCTGGCTCCAACCGCGAATGTGTTTGATGAGAACTCCATCGCGTCCGAAGATAAAAGTTTGTGGAACGACTCGCTTATTATCCATCGCAAAAAATAATTCAGCAGTCGTAAATCCTAACTGATAATTAATTTTAAAACTTGACCGCACTTGTAAGACGGCTTTGAGCTGGTCAGGGTTTTCAGTTGAAAGACCAATGATTTCGACACCTTTGTCTTTGTATTCAGTTTGCAGGGAAACTAATTCAGGAATTGATTGACGACAAGGGCCGCACCACGTAGCCCACAAATCAATCACAATCACTTTTTGTTTGCCAATCAGTTGCGATAATTTGATGGTTTTTAATTTATCGGACTTCCCAATAGATTTTATTTCAAAATCCATCAAATCCGATAAATCCGGTTCCTGTGCCTGAACGAAATGGCATGTTCCGAGCATCAAGATTAGGACAATGAAAAGAACTTTTTTAGAAATCATTCGATCGTTACATATTCAAAGCTTTATTGATTGAATCTCGCAGTCGTACCGGAGTTCTGGCAGGATGAAATCCAACCAGTTTATCAACTAATTTTCCATCTTTGCCAAATACATAACATTGCGGAATTGAATTTGAAAATCTGAGCGCCTGTGCCAATTCACGAGTCGCAAAACCAATCTGATAGTCCATATTGTTTTGCTTGACGAAATCTTTGACTAAATCTTTAGCTTCTGCCGGTTCTTCTGTTGTCAGCCCAATCACTTTTAAACCTTGGGATTTGTACTCACTCTGAACCTTGATCAAGTCGGGAATTGATTGACGACAAGGCCCGCACCAAGTTGCCCAGATGTCAATTACGACAACATTTCCAGTGCCAGTCAGACTGGATAGCTTTGCGTTGGTGATTGCTCCGACGTTATTTATCATTGGAACATCCAGATCAGTTAATTGAACGGCAGGTAGTGGTGAGGCTTTCTTGACGGGTTCGGGGTCTTTCACTACTGAACGCTGAGTAGTTCCCGTGCAAGCAGCAAAGGCCAAAGCAATTACCAGGGTTAATAGCCAATAAATTCGACGACTAATGGATAACATCCTAACCTCGACAAAATGAATCATTTATAGATCAATTGTTCAAGTCACATCATAACTGTTGAAGCGTATTGTGACAAATGAAATCTCAACCAAAAGATGCAAAATAAAGAAAATGCTTAAAATTTATATCCGCGCTGTTTGGTATTTTGAACAAATACAGGACGTTCGCTGCCAGCGCCAAGATTATTAATTTCCGCTCGCTGATTGGAAATTAAATAAGAACGCACCAAACCGCGCAAGCGCGCACTTCGTCCACTCGTCAAATGTTCAGCCAAAGTCAGCATCCGAAACCATGCTGATTCCAGTTCATCTGCCAAACGTGAGATTTGTGTAATATCGTAGGGCACAGCAATCAGGTCAATTCCCAGACGTGCAAAAACAGCCAAATATCGAGCTGTAGCCAGATCAGGACATAATAATCTTTTTTTCCCAATCTTTAATTCAATCCCAAGTAGCGTATGAAGAATTTCGACATGGGAAGGATTATTTGGAGCCTTCAGTTCAAATCTTCGCGTCCGAATTGTCAGAATATTTTCCCGATACAGAATAGCAATTTGCTGTTCACCCATGAGGCGTTCTACTTCTGCCGCAATCGCATCTGCCTTCACTGCCTGAGGTTGTTGTTGTTGATGATCAGCAAGAGAAATTATTTCAGACATAGCAACGAAAAATTGTTGTGGGGAGTCAGAGAATAGACAGGTAGTAGCTTAACAGAAACCCAGTGTCAGGGGAAGTTCGCAGGGCAAGAAGTTCACAGTTCGCAGTGAAGAAAGTTCGCAGCAGGATTAGTTCGTTAGCAGTTAAGAGAGTGGAAGGAATCGTACTGTGAACTTTCCCTTCACTTCTGCACAGCTACCTGTTGAATGCGCGCCGGTTTTTGGTTGAGTATTTTCAAAGCCCGTTCCGGAAATAAACCTAAGTAAAGTGTCCCCACAATCGTTAGGATCAGCGCCGTCTGTGCCATTCCATTCATTCGCGGTTTGACAAAATCATTGCCTGAAGGACGGAAGAACATGACAACAATCGGGTACAGATAGTAATACACTGAGATGATGCTGTTCACGATGGCGATGATGATTAACCAGCGCAATTGCGGAGAACCTTTCCAGGCTGATTGGAAGACATAAAATTTCCCCATAAATCCGGCAGTCGGTGGAATGCCAGCCAATCCAAGCATAAAGATTGCCAACGGAAAACTGAGATTGGGAATGTCAAAACCAATTCCGGCATAATCGCTGATTTCGGTTTTCGCATCGCCTGCGCGCGCGAGCATTTGCACAATGGCAAACGCGCCGATACTCATCAATGCGTAGGTCAGCATATAAAACCCGACTGGCGCGTAATCATTTGTCAAAAATCCAATCAGGGTATAGCCGCCGTGAGCGATAGAGGAGTACGCCAACATGCGTTTCATGTTGGTTTGCGTGAGCGCTACGATATTGCCGAACGTCATACCGAGGGCTGCCATAATGGCCAAAGCATTGACCCAGGTTTGAGTCAATTGAGCGCCAAATTCAGGAGCGTTTGGAGTTCCAAGGCCATCAGCAAACACTCGCAGAAATGCGGCGAAGACCGCGACCTTTGGTCCCGTCGCTAAAATTGCAGTCACTAGCGTAGGAGCGCCTTCATAGACGTCCGGCGTCCACAAATGAAACGGGGCAGTAGCGATTTTGAAGCCAAATCCTACCAGCATCATCGCCGCACCGACCATCAGCATTTGTGGTAACAAAACATTACCAGTGACAATCGCCTGACGGATGCCTTCGATATTGGTGGTGCCGGTCGCTCCGTAGGTGAGCGCCATTCCATACAATAAAAACGCAGCTGAAAATGATCCGAGGAGAAAATATTTCAACGAAGATTCATTAGATCGCAAATCCGTTCGACGGTAACCAGCCATCACGTACGTAGCGATGGATGATGTTTCCAGTCCAAGAAATACGGTAACCAAATCGCCTGCACAGGACATCATCAACATGCCCGTGGTCGCGAACAGCATCAGCGCATAAAATTCGCCGGGCGGAAGTGCTTCTTCGTCGAGAAATTGCGAGGCTAAAAGTGTCGTCAAAATCCCGCAAATGATAATGACGAGCGAAAAATACAAACGTAAGTGGTCTGTCACTACCATGCCGGAAAAAGACGTGGAGGACGGAACTTGCCAAAGCATAATGATGGCGACCAAGGCCAATCCGAATGCCACCAGCGACAAGATTGGGCCTGCGCGCCGCGCCTCTTTTTTAGCGAAGGCGTCAACCATCATCACAACTATGCCCGCCAGGGACATAATGATTTCAGGCAAAATCGAGAAGTAGTCAATTTTTAATTCACTGAATTGCATTTATTATTTTACCAGGAAAAGTATCTCTGGTGAGCACCGCGTAGAGCGCGGAAATTTGCGCTCTACGCATTACTCATCTAACCGTTTAAACCATCATTTTGCCGCCCGCGAAGTTTGACTCGCTTCCACAATCGCCCTGACTGTTTCGACGGATCGCTCGCTGGCTCTGAGAAAAAACATCGGCATGATTCCCATAATCAAAGCCATTGCCACCGGCGGCAACAAAGAAAACCGTTCACGAAGATTCAGGTGCGGCAATTCTTCATTTTCGTGATGTGTAGTCTTCCCGAAAAGCACCCGCTGGATCATCCACAGCAAGTACACGGCTGACAGCACCACACCAACTCCGCCAATTACCGAGAATGTTCTTGCATACGGCACAGTCGAAGAAAATGTGCCAAGCAAAATCAGAAATTCACCGATGAATCCATTTAGTAATGGCAAGCCTAAACTCGACATTACTGTGATTAAAAACATCGTGGAATAACGCGGC
Organism: Blastocatellia bacterium; assembly: GCA_043736395.1. Lineage (GTDB taxonomy): Bacteria > Acidobacteriota > Blastocatellia > RBC074 > RBC074 > JAFDVL01. The sequence goes on from JAYTCQ010000158.1 coordinate 8,740, forward strand.
ATGACGTTCGCTATACCACCGAATTCCGCAATCTCACGTGTATGACGTCGGTCATATAACAGACCAACACATAAAAACAATGCGCCCGTCGAAATGCCGTGATTCAGCATTTGGTACAGCGCACCTTGCATGGATTTATCCGTGAAAGCAAAAATGCCAAGCGTGATAAATCCCATGTGACTGACCGAAGAGTAGGCAACCAGTTTTTTCAAATCCGGTTGCACCATCGCCACCAACGCGCCGTATATAATCCCGATCACTGAAAGCAACATCACCCATGGCGCGGCTTTGTAAGAAATATCAGGGAACAGTGGCAAATTAAATCGCATCAAGCCGTACGTGCCCATCTTCAGCAAAATGCCCGCCAGAATTACTGACCCTGCGGTTGGCGCATCTGTATGCGCATCAGGCAACCAGGTATGAAACGGCCACAATGGCACTTTGATAAAGAACGCGAGCGCAAAGGCTCCCCACAACCACCATTGCATACTGTTTGAAATAATCAATTTTCCAGTCGTGATGTTGCGAGTGATTTCGATGTAATCAAAGGTCGTGCTGCCATTCAAATAATACAGCGCGATAATTGCGATCAACATCAACAAGCTGCCGACAACGGTGTAAATGACGAATTTAACAGCGGAGTAAATACGATTTTCACCGCCGAAAATACCGATCAAAAAGTACATCGGAATCAGCACGATTTCCCAGAACAGATAGAACAAAAATAAATCAAATGAGACGAAGACGCCGATCATGCCGCTTTCCAGAATCAGCATGAAAATCATATATTCGTGGACGCGCAATTTCACCGGCCAACTCGCCATAATCGCACCGGGCATCAAAAAGGTGGTCAGCAAGACCAGCCACAAACTAATGCCATCAATGCCAACGTGATATGACACACCCAGTTCAGTAATCCAACCGAGTTTTGTAATCAGTTGCGGTTCTCCGATAGATTTGTCATATCCCGCAAGTATTCCTAACGAGAGGATAAACGTAACAACTGTGACACCCAGCGTAAACCAGCGATAATGATCGCGGAGCTGTTCACGCGGGACGCCACGTTTAATCATGAAAATGCTATACAGCAGCAGTAGCACTGCGCCGACAATTGGAAAGAAAATCGTGATGGTGACGATTGATGAACTCATATGCCGTGAATCCTTTCTCAAAAATAAGAAATAGTGAGGATCACACGATTACTTTGATCGTGACCACATTGACCGCTTTCTGCTCGTGCAGGCGGTTAATATTTAACTGTCAAAGAGCGTTCAGCAGCACGGCGACACAGAGCGGCACAAGCCGAATTTTCCACTAGCGCGATCTCTGTCACTGGAAAATGGGGGCAGTAAATAATGGCCCCAACAAGCTCGTAGTTTATTCGCAGGTGGCAACTTGCCACTTGCGTTAACAAATCTTTGTAACTATCTGAGGCGTGAGGCGACCGCTTCTTTGACCTGATTAATCGAAGCTTTCGTCGCCCTGATGAAAATCATTGGTGTAATTCCCATCACCACCGCCATCACTACCATTGGAATTAACGCGATCCGTTCACGGCGCGTCAAATCATGCAATTGTTTATTCTCTACTTTTGTCGTGGCTCCAAACAGGACGATTTGCATCTTCCGCAAAATATAAACTGCGGAGAGCACTACGCCCGTCGTGCCTAGTACGGCAAAAACTTTTGCGAATGGAACCGTTGAAGTAAACGTCCCAATCAGAATCAAAATCTCGCCAATAAATCCGCTCAGCAACGGCAAGCCCAGACTACTAAATGCGACGATCATAAAGGCTGTCGAGTAGCCCGGCATTTGTGTGGCGACGCCGCCGAATTCTGCCATCTCACGCGTTTGCCGACGCTGTGAAATAAGCGCGACGCAGACGAACATCGCACTTGTCGAAAGCCCATGATTGAGCATTTGATACAGTGCGCCTTGCAATGATAATTCAGTCGCGGCAAAAATTCCCAGTACCACCAATCCCAAATGACTAAGGGAAGAATAGGCCACTAACCGCTTGAGATCATTTTGGACGGTGGCAATCAACGCGCCATAAATTGTACCGATCACAGCCAGCGCCATAATGTAAGGTGCGGCTTTGGTGGAGACCTCCGGGAACAGCGGCAAATTAAATCTCATTAGACCGTATGCGCCCATTTTCGTCATCACACCCGAAAGCATAATGGAGCCGGAAGTTGGGGCTTGCACGTATGCATCCGGCAACCATGCATGAAGCGGCCACAACGGAACTTTAACGAGAAATCCAAGGGCGAATGCGAACCACAACCAGAATTCTAAATTGGCCGGAAAGAGTTGTTTGCCCGCCGCGCGCGCTTCCGTCAGAGTGCGCATAATTTCAACCAAATCGAAGGTGCCTGCGCCGACGTAATAATAGACACCAATAATTCCAATCAACATGAACAAGCTGCCAACTACAGTAAAAGTAAAGAATTTCACTGCCGCCGGAATGCGCCGCTCACGCTCTGCGCCCCAGACTCCAATCAGGAATCCCGATGGCACAATCGTCAGTTCAAAGAACAGATAAAACAGCAACATATCCTGCGCGACGAAGACGCCAACGATACCTGTTTCAAGCAGCAATAATGTTGATAAATAAGCCCGGACGTTGTGCGGCACAATCCAGGTCACCAGCATACTGATCGGCATTAAAAATGTCGTCAGCAAGACCAGCCATAAGCTGATACCGTCAACTCCGAGATGATAGTGCGCGCCCAGACTTTCAATCCATGGCACATTGATTTCAATTTGCAGCCCGGATAGTTGCGGCTGAAAATAAAAAATTAATAACAACGATAGTAAAAAAGTCACGACTGAAAATGCCAGTGCAATCCAGCGATATTGATTACGGAGCTGTTCAATCGGAATGCGATGCAGCCAGAAGTAACTGTGAAGCCACATCGAGATTGCGCCTACCAGCGGCAAAAAAAGGATAATCGTTAGTAAATAAGCTTGCATTGAGTTCTATGAAAAAGCTATTAGCGATTAGCGGTTAGCCAAATGAGATGATTTTTTCTGGCTAAAAGCTAACGGCTAATCGCTAATAGCTATCTTAATGTGAAATACAAAATCAAAACTATCGCGCCAATTAACATAATAGCGGCGTAGCTGCGGGCGAGACCCGTTTGGACAAACCGCATCACTCCGCCAGTTTCGCCAAATAAACGTGCGATTCCGTTCACAGTGCCATCTATAATTTTTATATCAAGAATCCGCCACAAGACATTTCGCGCCGTTCCGACGACTGGATTGATGATGGTCGTATCATAAATTTCATCCACATAATATTTGTTTTCGAGCAGCTTTGGCATCCGACGTAACGGCTGCGATGTATACATTACCCACCCTAAGCCGATTCCGGCGAATGCTATCAGCACAGAAATTATAGTAAAAATACGCTCGCTCGAAACATCGTGACTTGCAGCCTCTGCGGTGTGTGCCGCTGCGGTCGTGACTGCTCCATGCGCGAAATTCATTGCCGGCGCAGCTTTGGCGATTACCGGCTCCAGAAAATGCTCGAAATGATTGGAACCGCCCCAGGCTGCCGGAACGCCAATGTATCCACCGACGATTGAAAGCGCTGCTAAAACCACTAATGGAATCCACATCACTTTTGGCGATTCGTGCGGATGGATGACCGGATGATCTTTCGCGTGTGAGCCGTGACTGTCGCCGTGACCTGTGTTGAATCGTTCTTTGCCCCAGAATGCGAGAACCATCAAACGCGTCATATAAACTGCCGTCAGCAATGCCGTCGCCAGCGCCAGGACCCACAAGGTTTTGGCCAAGCCAGTTGGCAAACTATTGCTTGACCAGACTTGCCACAAAATTTCATCTTTGCTGAAAAAACCTGACAGGAAAGGAAATCCGCTGATTGCCAGCCAGCCAGCGGTCATCGTAAAAAATGTGATGGGCATATATTTTTTAAGTCCGCCCATGTGCCGCAAATCCTGTTCTTCGTGCATCCCGTGAATGACGGAACCTGCTCCGAGAAAGAGTAACGCTTTGAAAAAAGCGTGTGTCATTACATGAAAAATTCCGGCAGTGAATGCGCCTGCGCCACAGGCCAAAAACATATAGCCGAGCTGAGAAACAGTTGAATACGCCAAGACTTTTTTGATGTCGTTTTGAGCAATTCCAATCGTAGCTGCGAACATTGCCGTGAATGCGCCGATGACTGCGACAATCACCATCGTGGTTTGCGAATGAGTGAAAATTACGCTGCATCGAGCTGTCAAATAAAGTCCCGCTGTCACCATGGTCGCAGCGTGGATCAAAGCCGAAACCGGAGTTGGCCCTGCCATCGCGTCCGGCAGCCAGACAAACAACGGAACCTGCGCGCTCTTACCGCAAGCACCGACAAATAACAGCAATGCAATCGCTGTCATCACTCCCCAGACGCCTACTGCTTCAATCGGAGTATCAGCAGCTTGTGTGAGCATACTCGGAATTACTTTGCCGCCGACAGTTTTGTCTACAAAGCTGATGCTCGCAAAAAGTGTGAACGCTACCATCACTCCGATGGAGTATCCAAAATCCCCGATGCGATTCACAATGAACGCTTTTTTCGCGGCGTCGCCTGCTTCCTGACGTTCGATATAATATCCAATCAGCAAATAGGAACAAAGTCCGACGCCTTCCCATCCGACAAACAAAACCAGCAAATTGTCACCAAGTACCAGTGTCAGCATCATGAACATGAACAGATTCAGATACGCGAAGAAACGATAATATCCTGAATCGCCATGCATATATCCGACTGAATAAATATGAATCAGCAATCCGACGCCAGTGATGAAGAGCAGGAAAACACCCGAGAGAGGATCAAGTAAGTACGCAAAGTCAGAACGGAAATTTCCAACTTCAATCCAGGTAAAAAAGAAGTCTGTGACGCGGCGGACTCCGTCAGCATCCGGCGTTTTTGAAAGCAGTTGAGTAAAGAAAACAAAAAAAGCGAGGACCGTTGAAACTCCAACCGAAGCGCAGCCAACAATACTCACGAATTTTTCTCCAAGTTTCTTTCCAAAAAAACCGCAGAGAACGGCTCCAATGAGCGGCGCGAATGTGATCCATTTAAGCATAAAAAGGTGTTGGGTGTCAGGTGTCGGGTGTCAGGTATTTTGTGCTAAGTATCAGGCAGACGAAAGTATAACTTCCGTCTGCCTTGACACCTGAAACCTGACACCTGTCACCTATAATCTAAGTAAATTATCCTCGTCAATGCTTAGCGTTTCGCGATTACGGAAGACAGAAATCATGATAGCTAAGCCGACGGCAGCTTCGGCGGCAGCGATTGCCATAACGATAAAGACGAATAGCTGTCCTGTGTTTTGATTCAAAAAACGCGAGAAGGCCACGAACGTCAGGTTCACTGAGTTGAGCATCAGCTCAATGCACATAAACAAAGAAATAATGTTGCGTTGCAACAGAAATCCGGCAACACCAATCGTAAACAACACTGCGCTTAATGCGAGATACCAGGAAAGTGGGACCATAAAATTCCTAAGTTAATCAAGCTGCAATTTTTCTTGCAGGTTCTTCTATTTCTTCAGCGGTTGAAGAATCAGCCGCTGAAATTCTCGGCGTCATCTCTAAAATTATTTGGCCAAGCGTTTCGGCTTCTTGCGTAGTACGCTTTTTGGCTAAAAACAAAGCGCCAACCATCGCCATCAAAATCAGCACCGAAGTTGCTTCAAAAGGAAACAAGTAAGTTGAAAACATCGCTTCGCCAATAGATTCAATCGTGCCGTACGGATGAACTCCGTCGGCTGCGATTGCTGATGCAGGAGGATTCGGAACCGCTTTGGCGACGTAGAAGACTTCAGCGAGTAACGCCAAGAAAAGTAAGGGCGCGACGATTTTTAAATACTTGCCTTTGTCCAATCGTGATTCTTCGCGGCGGACATTGAGCATCATAATCACGAAGACGAAGAGCACCATAATGGCTCCGGCATAAACGACGACTTGCATGGCAGCGACGAACTGAGCTGCCAACATGATAAAAGTGCCAGCCAACGCGCACATCACGCCAATCAATCCAAGCGCCGAATAAATCGGGTTTCGTTGCAGGATGACATTAAAGGCGGCAAACACCGCAACGGCTGCCAAAAATAAGAAAATTAATTGTTCAATCGGTAGCTCAAACATAAATTTAGTAAGCGAACAGCGCAATCGTAGCCGAAATAAAAATGTTCAGCAGGGCTGCCGGAAGCAGAAATTTCCACCCAAAATTCATTAATTGATCGTAGCGTAGCCTCGGTAATGTTCCTCGCAACCAGATATACAGGAACATGAATAAGAAAACTTTACCGAGGAAATATACCGGAGCCAGCAATGGAAAATCTCCGACAAAAGGGCCGCTCCAGCCGCCCAAAAACATTGTCGTAGCCAGCACAGAAACCGTCAGCATGTTTACGTATTCCGCCATAAACAACATTGCAAACTTTAACGAGCTGCTGTATTCCGTATGGAATCCGCCCACAAGTTCAGTCTCCGCTTCTGGTAAATCAAAAGGTGTTCGATTTGTTTCAGCAATCGCGCTGATCAGATAAATCAAAAATCCAAGCGGCTGAAAAACAAAGACATACCACTTCGGAATAAAGCCAAGATACGCGCCTTGTTGCGACTCAACGATTTTGTATAAATCGGCTGTACCAGCTTGAATTAAAACTCCGACCAGCGATAACGATAAGCTCAATTCGTAACTCACCATTTGCGCTGAAGAGCGAAGCCCACCCAGCAAACTAAACTTTGAATTGGAAGACCAACCCGCCATCGCAATTGCATACACGCCTAAACTGGTCAGCCCCAGAACGTAGAGCAACCCAACGTTGAAGCTGGTCACGTGCAAATCAATTTTGCTCAGATTGAGTTGTAATCCGGTAATCGAATTCACGACAGAATTGATGGTAGAAGCAAAGGGAAGCGGGGCGTCTTTCGGGCCTAGCGGATAAACGATAGTCGCCATGAAGGCAGGAACGACTGCGACAACAGGCGCGAAGATGTATAACCATTTATTCGCCGCCATCGGAATAATATCTTCCTTAAAAGCAAATTTAATTCCGTCGGCAAGCGATTGCAGCACGCCAAATGGGCCTGTCCGATTTGGCCCCAAGCGCATTTGCATGAACGCCAGCATCCGGCGCTCAATATAATTCATCGAAACCGGAGACAATAAGGCAATGACGAAAACAATCGAAATTTTGAGGATGAGTCCGATGAAAGCTTGAATTGATTGCTGATCAATGGGCATAAAATAAATTAAATTTAGTTCGCGGCTTACACGTTATTTTTAAGCCAGGTCGTCATGTCCGTTCTCGTTGAAAGCCAGATTTTCAGTTATACCATCACAACCTTCTTTCGTTTGGGTTCAATTTTAGGTCGCCTGAAACATCGCGTGCAAACCTTCCGGCGTATACACGCTCTTTCCGTTGGTCGGTAAGTTTTCAGAATATTTCGTAATCGCGGGATAGCGTTTCTTTAATCGAGTCCCCGCTTTTTCTACCAACTCAGCAGTATCAACGGGAATTTCCTGATTGATCTGAGAAATTTCCGTTGTCATTCGTTTCATTAATTCTTCACGATTTATTTTTGACAAATCAAGAGCGGGCAAAATCAGTGCAATTGCGCCTTCATTGGCTAATGCGTTATGCGAAGCCGCTCCAAAAATTGGATGTTGTTCAGCCATGGCTTTGAACGCATTTTTGACGTTAGCTTGAAATCCAAAATCATGCCCCATCACTTTGGCGATTGAATTGACGATCATCCAATCCGGTCGCGCCTGACCAATCGGCGGAATCGTCCGGCGAACTAATTGCGCTTGCGTTCCGTTATTGATTTGCGTTCCCTGCGATTCGGCGAAGCTCGTAGCAGGCAACACGACGTGCGCTTTTTTCGCCGCCTCGGTCATGAACATTTCCTGCACCACCAGAAAATCAAGCCGTGAAAGCAAATGCTCCATTCCTTTCGGATCGTCGGCCTTTGTGACAACATCTTCGCCTACCAGATAAAGAGCTTTAATATTTTGTCCCGCCCCGATCAACATTGCCTGTGAAAGCATTCCACCGGTAAGCGCTGTATCCATTCCCATTAAAAACGCGCCCATCGAATTCGAGTACCGAACGAGCGGCAGGTAAGCGAATTTCGTTTCGCTGAAAATCTTTTCATCGCCAATTTCAAGCGTTGGTTGCGGCGTGATATTCGAGTACGGGTTTTCGTTGACTGCTGGCTTTTGCGTCGAGTTGGTCGAGACTGCGACACGTTGCAAATTGTCGAGATGCGCCTTGCGGGCGGCGGCGGCGATTTCAGCACTTGGAGTCGCCAGCATTTCTTCAAATAACGGCATTGCTTCCAGAGCTGCGCCGTGAATTTCGTCTCCAAAAATGACAATTACTTTTTCCGATTCAACCAGAATTTGGCGAATAGCGCGGATGTCGTCAACATTTGCGCCCATCATCTCTGCGGCTTCGCCGATCATGTTTTCGTCGAGTAACGCTGCGATGATAGAATTTTCACTGCCTTGGCGGACACGAACCGTTTTTTCAGCCTGACGTTCAAGACGACTCGCAACTGAATTGACGACCAATAATCGAGCCGAGCGCCGACGTACCGCCCACCGAATTGAAAATGCTGTGAGCGGATTTTCTTCGTTCGGATCAGAGCCGATCAATAAAATTGTTTCTGCGCTTTGAATGTGTTTTTGTGTCGCGATGGACGGCGCGCCGTGTTTGAAAAACGAAGCAAAATCCACTTCATCATCGTCGTGGAAAAACTCTGCATTCTTCGTTTCCAAAACTTCTGTCGCGAATTTTTTCAGGGCAAATTGATCTTCATTCAGAAGGCGACCAGCGCTGATGACGCCAATGGAATCGCTGCCATGCTGAGATTTGATCTCATTAAATTTTGCGGCGATGTAGTTGAATGCTTCGTCCCAAGTCGCCGGAATCAAATGCTCACCGCGCCGAATCATCGGACGCTCAATGCGGTCCGCGTGATGAACCGCATCAATTGTGTAGCGTCCGAGTGAACATAGAAAATCAGGGTTAATTCCACCGGCAGTTCTGCCGCGACCATCACGTGCGACAGTGCGTACAATTTTATCGCTGCGCGTTCCGGCAAGCATCGAACAACCATCCGAGCACATATTGCAAATCGTTGGCGTCTGCTTCAAATCCCATGGACGCGCAATGTATTTATACGGCACGTGCAGCAATGTTCCGGTTGGGCAAACATCAATGCAGTTGCCGCAATCGGAGCATTCAACTTTTCCGCTGTAAGAACCGATGAACGTGTGTGCGCCGCGATTGATTGTTGTGATGGCGAATTCATCCATCCACTCTTCACAAACGCGAGTGCAGCGTTTGCATGTCACACAGCGCTGGGGATCGTTATAAATAAAATCGGAAAGCTGGCGCTCCTCTTCGGCTTCTTTGTCTTTGTAAAGCGCGCGGGTGGAGTCTTCGCCGAAACCGAATGTCTGATCCTGAAGTTCGCACTCACCGGCTCGATCACACACCGGACAATCCACCGGATGATTCGAGAGCAGGAATTCGATCATTGATTTGCGAACGGTTTCGATTTCTTCGGAATCAGTCGTGACAATCATTCCATCGCTGACAGGCATCGTACAGGCCGTTTGGAGCTTGGGAATTTTCGGATTGTCGACGCGCACGACGCACATGCGGCACGAAGCCTGCGCGGTCAAGCCGCGAAAATGACAGAAGCGCGGTAAGTAAATGCCCGCCATCTCAGCAGCCTCGATCAGCAATTCGCCTTTCGGGGCCTCGACTTCTTGTCCGTTGATGTTGATTTTGACTAATTCCATAAATAGAAAATTAATTGCTGCAAATCCATCTAATCTTCGATAGCAATACAACGCCCGTAGATTGATCTTTCATTTACCCAACCATTAATTCGACCCCGATTATTGCCAATAAGAAATCTTGTACCCTGAATCGCTTTGATTAAATGCAAATACTCGCGACCATTTACTTTGCATAAAACAATGTCATCAACTTCGAGTGCTTCAATCATTGCTGGTTCTACTGTGCAAAGCTGACCGGATTCAATTTTGCCAGCCATCGAGTTTCCGCGCGGTCGAAATGAAACTGTTTCACCTTCCTTCAACTTGGCGATGTAATGCATTGCCCAACCCATAATGGATTAATCCGCTGCTGTAATCTGCACCAAAGTACTCTTAATTCTTCGCTCAAAATCCGGTCTGAATTTCTTGATCATCGCTTGCACAGGCATTGCCGCCGCATCTCCCAGCGCGCAAAAACTCTTGCCTAAAATCTTGCCAGCTAAATCATCGAGCAACTCAATATCGCCGGGCTTGCCTTCATATTTTTCCATCCGTTCGCAAACCTTATACAGCCAGCGCGTACCTTCACGGCACGGCGTACACCATCCGCACGATTCGTGTCTGTAAAAGTGAATCGTGTTCATGCAAATCTCAAACATGTCTACGGTTTCGTCCAGCACCATCACGCCGCCTGATCCGAGCATCGAACCGAGTGAAGCAATGGATTCATAATCCATCGTCGCTTTTTCAACTTCTTCGGGAGTGAAAATCGGCATGCTGGAACCACCAGGAATCACACCTTTTAAAGTATGTCCATCGCGAACGCCACCGCATTCATTATTGATAAGGTCGCGCATTGGATAGCCCATATGGACTTCGTAATTGCCCGGCTTATTCACGTGTCCGCTGACTGTGAACATTTTAGTGCCGCCGCTTTTTTCGGTGCCGAGCGCTTTATAGGCTTCGCCGCCGTTGATAATAATCCAGGGAACTGCGGCCAATGTTTCGACATTGTTGACGACAGTTGGGCCGCCGTAAAGTCCAACGACAGCAGGGAAGGGCGGTTTCAGGCGTGGATGACCGCGTTTGCCTTCAAGTGATTCGAGCAGCGCGGTTTCTTCTCCGCAGATGTAAGCGCCTGCACCGGGATGCACATAAATGTTGCATTCTAAATCTGTACCAAAAATATTTTTGCCGAGAAAGCCGCGTGCTTTCGCCTGCTCAATCGCTTTTTCCAGAATCGGAATAATGAACCAGTATTCGCCGCGAATATAAATGTAATTGTTCGGCGCGCCATTTAACGCGTACGCCGCGATGACCATCCCTTCGATTAATTGATGCGGATCGTAGCGCATTAAATCGCGATCTTTGCCGGTTCCGGGTTCAGATTCGTCAGCGTTGCAGACGACATATTTCGGACGATTGGATTGTTTGGGTACGAAGCTCCATTTCATTCCGGTCGGAAAGCCCGCACCTCCGCGTCCACGGAGGTTGGAAGATTTGACGACATCAATCACCTGATCGGGAGTCAGTTCTTTGATGCATTTAGTGAGAGCTTCGTAGCCTCCGGTTTTGATATAAACATCAATGTCGCAGGCCTCGCCTTTGAGATCGAACCTGGTTGTCAGGACTTTAGTCATAGCAATTTGGTGATGGTATTTATTTCAGCTTCTCAATAATTTCGTCGGTTTGTTCAGTCGTAATTTTTTCGTAATAGTCAAAATTCACCTGTAAAACCGGAGCAAGATCGCAATATCCCAAACATTCAACTTCCTGCAACGTGAATTTTCCATCAGGAGTTGTTTGATTCACTTTCACACCCAGTTTGTTCGTGATGTGTCCAGAAATCTTTTCGCATCCGGCGACATAACAGGAAATTGTCCGGCACACCTGAAGCTTATATTTCCCAACTGGCTGGCGTGAATACATCGAATAAAAAGTGACAACTTCTTCGACTTCATTGACGCGCATATCCAAGCGTTTCGCCAGGTATTTTACATCGTCATCGGTCACGTAGCCGTGCTCTTGTTGCGCAATATGCAGGGCAGGCAAAATCACAGATCGCTTCACCGGATAATGCGTAATGTATTCGTCAATGCGTTGTTCGTTTTCAGGACTAAACATAAAAATAAAGATTCTAGATGTTGGATGCTAGATGTTGGGAATGATGTTAGGTTCCGGTTATCCAGCATCTAACATCCAATATCTGCCATCTCTTCACCTGTCTATATCTCCCAGCACAATATCAATGCTGCCGATGATGCCGATGAGATCGGCTAATAAATGTCCTTCGGACAGTTTTGCGAGACTTTGCAAATTTAGGAATGAAGGGGTTTTAGCTCGCACACGCCACGGACGTTCTTTGCCGTCGCTGACGATGTAATACGCCAGTTCACCGCGTGCTGATTCAATGGGGAAATATACTTCGCCAACTGGCACCGTGAAGCCTTCCGAAGCCAGTAGAAAATGATGAATCATCACGTCAATGTGTTCCTTCATCAGATCGCGTTCCGGCAATTTAAGTTTAGGGTGATCGGATTGAATCGGCCCGGCAGGAAGCTTGTCCATCGCCTGAATGACGATTTTCAGACTCTCTTCCATCTCACGCATGCGGACAATATATCGCGCCCAGACGTCGCCGCCGTTTTCAAGCGGAACATCAAAATCGTATGTTTCATAGCCTGAATACGGTTCAGTTTTACGAATGTCCCAGTTAACGCCCGAAGCGCGCAACGACGGCCCCGTCAAGCCCCATTGCAAAGCGTCTTCGCCGGAAATAATTCCGATGTCTTTGGTGCGGCTTTGAAAAATCCGGTTGCCCGTGACCAGCTTATTGGCCATCTTTAAAAATTCAGGAAGCTGGTCGGTAAACTTGCGCAGTAACGGCAAAAAATTATCGGGAATGTCCGCCATTAATCCGCCGATACGGAAATAACTTTGATGAAGCCGCGCGCCGGAAACACATTCAAACAAATCCAAAATCATTTCGCGCTGGTCGAACGCGTAAAAGAACGGAGACATTGCTCCCAGATCAAGCGCGTGTGTTCCCCACCAAACTAAATGCGAAGAAAGGCGATTTAATTCTGTCAGTAAAACGCGCAATACCTGCGTGCGCGGTGTGGCTTCAACACCAAGCATCTTCTCAACCGCTAACACGTAGCCAAGGTCATTACCCATTGAATTCAGGTAATCCATGCGGCAAGTGATGGTGACGACCTGTTGCCATTTCTGGTTTTCCATCGTCTTTTCCATTCCGGTGTGGAGGTAGCCGATGTCAGGTTTGGCTCCGATCACGATTTCGCCGTCGAGTTCAACTTCAACGCGCAAAACGCCGTGGGTTGAAGGGTGCTGCGGCCCCAAAGACAAAGTCATGCGCTGATCGCCGAGCGGATCGCGCTTGCCTAAAGCAGTAACCGAAGCAGACGGAATAGTGATTTCTTTCGTGCTTATCATAAATATTGGTTAATAGCCTCTGACCGGAAAATCTTTGCGAAGCGGATGCCCTTCGTAATCGGCAGGCATCAGGATACGACGTAAATCAGGGTGATTGATGAAGTCTACGCCAAACATATCGTAGATTTCGCGCTCCATCCAATTGGCGGAAATCCAGACACCGCTAATAGTTTCGATCTCCGGATTTTCTTCATCAAGAAAAACTTTAATACGAAGACGATGATTATGTTTGAGTGAATACAAATGGTAAGCAATTGCAAATCTTGGGGAAGCGAATTCGCCTAAATCCAAACCCGAAACATCACTTAAAAAGTTGAAGTCAAAATTTGGCTCACTGCGCAAAAACATCATCAAAGGGACAATGCTTTCGGCTTTGACGACGACAGTAATTTCGCCGATTGATTCAATGATTTCGACAATTGAAGAGTTATACTTCGCAGTCAACGCCGTCGTGTCGGCATAATTTGAAGTTTGATTTGCGCCACGAATCGGCACTGGTTGTACGTTCGCTGTTTCTTCAGACATGATCAATAAAAGTGAGAACTTAAAAAATACTTGGTTTATCTGAACGTTCGCGCATAATTGTATCGCGTTCAATTTTTTCCTGAAGCTTCATGACCGCATAAATTAACCCTTCAGGACGCGGCGGACAACCGGGAATAAACACATCAACAGGAACAATTTTATCTACGCCTTGCACAATCGCGTAGTTATTAAAAACGCCACCAGCAGACGCGCAGGCACCCATTGAAATTACCCATTTCGGTTCCGACATTTGATCGTAAATACGCCGCAGCACGGGGGCCATTTTGACGGAGACACGACCTGCGACAATCATCACATCGGCCTGTCGTGGACTGGCGCGGAAGACTTCAGCTCCGAATCTGGCCAGATCGTTGCGGGCGTCGGTGACCGCCATCATCTCAATCGCGCAGCAAGCCAATCCGAAAGTTGCAGGCCACAAACTGGATTTTCTCGCCCAATTGATGAGCCAATCCAGCTTCGTCGTCAAAAACTCTGGCATCGCTTCAGCGACAGTTGATTCCAAGCCCTTCATAAAAATTTGCTCCTAAATTGCGCCCATACTGCGTGCGGGCTTCTGCATTATTTACCGATTCCATTCAAAGACGCCTTTTTTCCAGACGTAGACATAGCCAATCAACAAAACCGCAAAGAAAACCATCATTTCCAAATACACAAACGGCTTCGAGAGGGTCTGCGATAAACTCCTGAAAACGACTGCCCACGGCAACAGAAATACCGCTTCGATGTCGAAGAGAATGAACATCATCGCGACCATATAAAAGCGCACCGAAAATCGCTGATGTGCCGAACCGACCGGATCAATTCCGCATTCGTACGGCATCAGCTTTGCTCGTGTATTGTGATGACGCCCCAGCAGATGCCCCAAAATCAGGTTCGTGACAGCAAAACCGAGGACAAATAAAAATACAATTAAGATTGGAAAATAAGCGCTCATTGTTGAATTCAACTCATTTCAGCAAAGTAATTTAACCTGTGAATTATGAGCCAAACAACTATCAAAAACTCAACAGGAAAACTAAAAATATAGTTTGAGAAGAATAGTACAATCTCGGCAGTGATGCAATACGGAGAGGTGTGAGGTGTCGGGTGACAGGTGTGAGGTTTCAATCTGGCACCCGACACCAGAAACCTGTCACCTGCCAAAAAAAGTGGAGGCAGCCGATGAAGACTGCCTCCAACTGAAAGGAGGTTGATGCGAAAACTAAGACCCAATGATAATTTCGGCAGCAATTCGCGCCGGAAACATCAAATGTCTCATAAACTCACGCAAATGATTAAGCGATTGCTGTGCCAGAAAATAGCCAGGAATTGTGAAGTAAGCTGAATGATTCGGAAGAAAAATTCGGTCAGGACGATGGAGAGGATGTTTGTTGCGTGACGAAAAATGCTAGGGATGGATTACTAGATTTGTCACGTATTAAATATGGCATAGAGCCGTCAAGAGTTTAGAGATTACAATCTTCGATCAATTTAGATTAATGAACTTCATTTTATTTTCAATCTTTGTCCAATTAAATATCCAGGATAGTAGCCAGCAAATATGTAAAAGGAAATCATAATTGTTCCTCCAATCAAACTACCAATTGGATCATTCTTATCAGCCCAGTCTGAGTGTGTGACGACGGCGAGTATGGCCACTAACCCACCGATGAATAAGATGAATAAATAGTCAATTTTAGGTTTTTTGAGGCTTCTATTTTTGTATGCTCTGTATATGGCTACAAAGAAACCAGTCACGCCAGATAGGCCAATCGTACCAAATATTTCAGGTGCTCCACCCATATTTTTCACTTTCTAAATCACTGCACGAATGTTAACTAACAATTAATTCACATAAACAAACTCATTAGAATTCAACAACACATGACAAAAATCCACAAACGCCGCTTCCACATTTTTTGTACTAATAACTGCCGCTTGCGTTGTTAAAAATTTCGTTGCCACTTCTAATTCCTGCGCATTCGGTACACGTGTGAACGCCAATTGATAGGCGTTCTTAATCCAGTCTTCCGAAATACTCGAAGACTTCATCGCCCTCTCAGCTAATGCCTTAGCGGAATCCAATACAGCTTTATCGTTCAATAAAGACAGAGCTTGCGGCGCAGTAGTCGTATTAATCCGGCGTGAACAGCTTTCGTGTGTGTCGGGCATGTCAAATGCGTGAAACATCGGGTAGCGGGAATTTCTGCGCACGAATACATAGATGCTGCGACGATTTTTGGCGTCTTCATTTTCCTTGCGATTCCATCCTCCGCGCACTTCCATTTCTTTGGGAATGTCAGGGAATACGCTGGGGCCGCCCATCGTCCGATTTAACTTTCCGCTGACGGCTAAAATTGCGTCGCGGATTTCTTCTCCGCTCAATCGTTGGCGATGGAATTTCCAGAGGTTTAAATTGTCGGGGTCTTTCGCCGCCGCGTCTTCGCGATGATCCGACGCCTGTTGGTAGGTATTCGAAAGCATCATGATTTTATGCATGGATTTGATGCTCCAGCCTTTTTCGACGAATGTCGCGGAAAGATAATTCAGCAGATCAAGATTCGTTTCGGGGTCGCGCATCATCCCGAAATCGCTGGGCGAACCGACGATGCCGCGTCCGAAATGGTAGCTCCATAAGCGGTTCACCATCACGCGAGCGACTAAGGGATTTTTGGGATCAGTTAGCCAATTTGCGAGCGCTGTTCGGCGTCCGGTGGAATCACAATTCGTCGGCTTTTCAACGTTCGCAGAATTTTTATCAATGATTGTGAGAAAGCCGGGCTGCACCTCTTCGCCATAGTTGTCGTAGCCGCCACCGTTCAGCAAAAAATGCTTCGGAGCTTCAGAGCCGACGTCCGTAATTCCTGAACCAATCGGCAAAGGCTTCGGCTTGATGCTGTCAAAAGTGGCAAGCTGCGCACGCAAATTTTCCCACTGTTTTTTCTGTTCGCCTTTGAGTTTATTTTTGACGCCGTTACCGTCTTCGTCTACGCCGTAATTCAGTTGCCACTGCGATTTGTGGTACATCAACCATTGCATCGTGTCGCGCTTTTCAGCGGGCGTATTAATGGCCGTTTGAATTTCAGCGGGGAATTTTTCGAAGCTGTCATCGTACAGAGCTTTGACGTGCGGAGCTTCTAATTTGGCGATTTCTGCGCGGATGTCTTTGGTTTTTTCTTCCCAATTGGATTGCTTGATTTTGTATTCTTTTTGTTCGGCAACCGGAACCAAAACGTAATCGTCCTTCGCGCGTGAAGCTGCGAAAAATGCCTGCAATTTGTAATAATCCTTCTGTAAAACCGGATCGTATTTGTGATCGTGGCAGCGTGCGCAACCGTACGTTGTACCCATAAAAACTGCGCCGACGGTGTCCGTTACGTCATTCAAAATTTCCTGGCGTCGCTGCATTAAATTTCGCGCATTGTATTCATCAGGATAGTGACGATTGAAGCCTGTTGCGACCAGCGCATCAGGGTTTTCAGGATACAACTCATCGCCCGCAATTTGTTCTTTAATAAAGCGGTCATAGGGATTGTCTTCATTGAAGGATTTGATGACGTAATCGCGATAACGCCAAATATTCGGGCGTGTGTCGTCCGCTTTGAATCCATCACTTTCAGCGTACCGCGCCAGGTCTAACCAATGCCGCGCCCATTTTTCTCCGTAAGCCGGAGAAGCAAGTAGCCGATCAATCACTTTTTCATACGCTTTTGGAGAACGGTCAGCAATGAAGGCTTTGACTTCTTCAGGCGTCGGAGGCAAGCCCGTTAAATCAAACGTTGCGCGTCGCAGCAAGGTAATTTTATCAGCAGGTTTGGATGGAGAAATTTGATTCTTTTCCAGGTCGCGAAGGATGAAAGCATCCACTGGATTCTTGACCCACGCGCGTTGGGTGACTGTTGGAACTGGCGGTTTGACGTATGGCTTATATGCCCAATGTTTCAGGTGCGAAGGCTTGAATTTTGGTTTGTCGGCAATTGCCCAGGTTAAGCTGAGGCAGACAAAAAATAAGATGAAAAATTTGCATTTGTTGATATGACTCATAATTCCCTCGATTAAAATTCTTTGCCTACATTTTTAAGTTTCAAATTCTACGCCCAACTGCTGCATTACGTCATCAATATTACAAGCCAGTGCAAAACTGCTGCCAAATTCTGAAATACATTCGCCGGCGAAATGTAGCCCAACCGCTGCCTCACTATCTTCCAGCATCCACAGGCTGCCAGAATCTCCGTCTAAGCAAAGTGGAGTTTCCGGCCATTGTTTATGGGCATTCGCTGTGATTTCAAAGCACGAAATATTCAATGAACTTATTTTCGGATATAGCAAATTAGCTACGACTCCGACCCGTGTAATGATGCCGTAGGTGATACCAGAACTGGCACCGGATTTTACTACCAGATCGCCCAGCTGAGCCATAGAGGTTTGCTTTGGCGTAATATTTAATTCGAGAATCTCACTCGTGAATTCTCGATTAATAATTTTCGCTACGGCGGCGTCACCTTCAATTCCTAAATAACTGCGTGAAGTTTCTCCGCAAAGATTAAGATTATCCCAATCAAAAATATTTCTGCCGGGCTGAAATATTAACTCATTTTCTTTCAGCACATGCTTACAACTCAGCATCATCGGCTCTTTAGAAATTCGATCAAAAACAATTGCGCCAAGCGTTCCGGGATTTCCTTCGAGGGAACTGATCGAAGCTCCGGGAGCAATAATATCAAGCCTTTGCTGCCGCAAGCGAATATTTTCTTCTTCAATTTTCTTCAGCGCTTTTCGTTTCGAACGCTGTAATAATTGGACTGAAACTTCGATATCGTTGCGTGTCTTCAGCGATGCGGGAAGCCCGACGGGTTCGTCTGCTTCAGGGATTAATGTGTACTGCAAACAAAGCTTATTAGTTGGTTGCCCGTTATAAATTTCATAGCCAACGCCAATCGTCGTGATGGAATTGTGGGTTAAAAATTCTGATGCGACTTGCGACACTAACGCTTTGCAATCTTCGATCATCGGTGGAAATTATCGCCAATGAATTTTAATCCGTCCGACAAGCCAGAACGCCAGTACGCCCACGTATGACCGCCGTCGCGCATCCGAAATTCGTGCGGCAATTTCATATCGTTCAGCATGATATGAAACGTAGAATTTCCCTTATAGAGAAAATCATCGTCGCCGCAATCCAAATACCATTTCACGGTTTTGAAAGTTTCCGGCTTCATTTTTTTCAAGATATGAATCGGCGCGTAAGATTTGTAATGCTCCGTGATTCGCGCCTGTCCTTTTAAATCAGGTCCATAAAGGATGCTGAAGATTCGCTTCCAGTTTTCTTCAGGACTGGCAATAGTTTCTTCATCGGTGAAAATCGCCGAGCTAAACGCGGAACAAGCGACAAACATTTCGGGATGTCGCATCGAATAAATCAGTGAACCGTATCCACCCATCGAAAGCCCCGAAATCCCACGATAGGCTTTCTCACCGCGAATGCGGTACATTTTTTCGATTTGCGGGATAAATTCCTGAAAGAAAAAATCTTCATATTTCACCGTGCCGTCAAAATTATTCACGTACCAGCTTACACCGCCATCAGGCATCACTATAATCATCGGAGGGATTTTTCGTGCGTTGATGGCTTCATCCGCAATTAAATTCGCTTCGCCGAATTGCATCCAACCAGTGTCGTTGTCGGTGTAGCCGTGCAGCAAATACGTCACTGGATATTTACGCTCCGAGGTTTGATAATCAAACGGCAAATAAATCGTGTAGCTCACATCTTTGTTCAGGATGTTACTGTGAATTTTGAGGCTTTCTTTGACAGTACCGTTTTGGGCAAAGGCGGAAAGTGAAAGCAGGGAAAGCAGGCAAATGGATAAGGTTTTATTCATAATTCTTGGGTAGCGAATTTTATTAAAGGAGCAGCAAACAGGATGTTTGCTGTACACTTTTTTTAAAGTTGCTTGATTCTGATGTTGCGGAATTCGACTAATGATCCGTGTCCGAGGAATCCGATGTGTCCGGTTTTATTTCTCAAGCCGGGATGCTTTTTCAGGACTGCCGCTTCCTGTACAGAATTTAAATCAGCGTCCAGAATAATCACGCCGTTCAGGGTGACTTTGATGCGGCTGCCATTGGTCATGATCTCTTCAGAATTCCATTCTCCGGCGGGCTTCAAAAATCCTGTCCGCGCGGGAATTACATCGTAGACCGAGCCGTGATGTTGTTCGGATTTGATCTTGCCTTTGTATTTTTCATGACCGTCATCAAGGATTTGAATTTCCATTCCCTGATACGCAGCATCGCCTTCCAGTGGTGCACGAATGCCGACTCCGTTGTTGCCGCCGGGTTCGGTTTTGAATTCAAATCGAAAAATAAAATTCGCGTATTCTTTTTCTGAATAGAGATTTCCGCCGCCATCCAGCGGACAGATAATTGTATTGTCTTTGACGACGTAGCCAGGGCCGTGACCTTTAACGAGTTTCCATCCATTCAAAGTTTTACCATCGAAAAGCGGTACAAAACCTTTTTCAGTAGTATCTTTTTGAGTAGTACTTAGGCTTGCCATCAGAACTGTGCTCAGCAGTAGTAAAATCGGGTAGTTCATAAATTTTGGTCGAAAAAATGTTTGGGTTACTTTTCAGTTTCTTGCGAGACGGCTATTCTATGGTCATACCAATCGAAGTTCAAGGAATTTACCGAAAAGGAATAAGCGAATGCGACGAATAATATTTCTGTTTTTATTTTTTCTGATGAGTTCTGCGACGTCAGCGCAGTGGCGAATCGAGACTTTTGCAGGAACCGGAAAACCCGCAAATTCAGGCGATGGAGGAGCAGCCAGGCAAGCGCAACTCGATCAACCGTTCGGCATCGTACGCGGCAAGGACGGCGCGCTTTATATCTGCGATACGAACAATCATTTGATCCGTCGAGTTGATCGCAAAGGCATAATTTCTACAGTTGCTGGCACGGGCAAAAAAGGGCATTCGGGTGACGGTGGGTTGGCGACAAAAGCAGAATTAAACGAACCGTACGAAATCCGATTTGATCAGCAGGGAAATATGTTTTTTGTGGAGCGACTGAACCATGTTGTCCGTCGGGTAGATGCTAAGACAAAAATAATTTCTACGATTGCAGGCACTGGCGAAGCGGGATTTTCCGGTGATGACGGAGCGGCAAAAAATGCGATGTTGAATCAACCGCACAGCATTCAATTCGATGCGAACGGTGATTTATACATCTGCGATATTTTGAATCATCGCATTCGTCGCGTCGCGATGAAGACGGGAATAGTTTCAACCTTTGCCGGAACCGGAGAAAAATCGCCTACGCTAGATGGAGCAAAAATTTCTGGGACGCCGTTATTTGGTCCACGCGCAATTGATTTCGATAAACAAGGAAATCTCTGGTTAGCGCTGCGCGAAGGAAATGCAATTTACAAATTTGATTTGAAAGCTGGAACCATTCATCACGTCGCTGGAACCGGGAAGAAAGGCTTCACAGGGAATGGCGGTGCCGCAAAATTAGCAGAATTATCAGGGCCGAAAGGATTGAGCATCGCACCGAATGGTGATGTTTATTTTGCCGATACCGAAAGCCATTCAATTCGGATGATTGACCTTCGCAAAGGTACAGTTGAGTTAATCGCAGGTAACGGCGAGCGCGGAGATGGAACCGAAAGTGATCCACTGAAATGTAAGCTGACGCGTCCGCATGGAGTGTTTGTAGATCGTGACGGCTCGGTCTTTATTGGCGACAGTGAATCGCATCAGGTGCGCGTGCTGCGCCGAAAGTAAACTTTGAATTTGTGAGGCATTCAAGGCATACTTAGATTTTGTAAAAGTTTGTAAGCATTGTTTCTGAATTCGAAATAGTGTTCCGATCTAATCGTTAAAATCAAATGATAAAAAAGTTAATTCTATTAATCGGCATCGTTATATCTTTGCCTTTCCACATCTCAGCGCAGCAAGTTGAAGGTCAGTTCTGGCGAACGTACTGGTATCAGCGCGGCATCGAATTTGGCAATCCCGGAACTGAGAAAAAAGTCCATGTGAATTCGCCTGACACCGTGCTGCATCCGAACTTTGGAAAGCTGCCGGAAGCACGTGAAAACGGGATGATTCAGATTCCGATCAGCGAAAATTTGCGACAAATCATCAGAGCTGAATTGTATGTCGAACTCTGGGGGGGGAATCCGGGAACAGCAAATAAGCGCGTTTCGGTCAATGGACGTAATACCTATCCATTTCAGGAAATTGGAACTTTTATTAAGAATCATACGCATCAATATCCAACGGTTTATTTGCAGCCATCAGATTTAGTGAATGGATTCAATGCCTTTCAATTTGCGTGTGATCGCGGACAAAGTTCGCGGGGGCATTTTATTGTCAACGAAGCCGCCCTGAAAATAGGACTGCGACGCGATCATCCAGATTTACAACAGGCCGGGTTGATGGGTTTTAATGCACTCATCAAAGCGGAATCCGTGCCTGGAAATTTTGAAGCAATTCGATTGAAATTGTTCAGCTCAGACGAGTTGATGATCCAATCGGTCGAGTATCAGGGTTTTTATAACGGCTACGATGAAAACGGCGATTCCATTGGCTACGGCTGGCATGGGATGACGAAAGCGAAAGAACCTTATGGTTCGATTGGCGTCTCAAAAGTTGCGCCCTTTTCGGTGGATTGGGACACGGCTATGTTGCCGGAGCAGCAGGAAATGGCAATGCGCGCAGTTGTTAGTTTTAAGGACTATCCGAATTTAACTTTTATTACGCCGGTGATTGGCGGGCTGTCAATTCAGAAGCCTAAAGGCAGGCGGGTGCAACTCTATCCCGCACGAAATTTGCCTTTGCCTTTTGCTGCGGACGTCAATCAGAAAAAAAATTGCACGATTGATTTAGATGTTGAGGCCTCCAGTATTGAACGTGCTGAATTGAATATTGTGATTTGGAATGATGGAACTGAGAGCGGAAAAAATTCATTCAGAATTAATGGGCATCCTATTGAAATTTCTGGTCAGTCAAAAGGTGAAGTCCATTTCAGCCGCATTGTGATTGATCCGAAGATTTTGAAACGCGGCGCAAATCAATTAGAATTATCCACAGATAGTGGAGGGCACGGCTTAGAAATTCTCTTACCCGGCCCGGCGTTGATGCTAAGAAGTAAATAATTGTTGAGCCAGGCTCTACAGCATTTACGAAATCGAAACGAACGAAGCTCCCGACCCCCTTTCGTTAATTTTGGAATAAGTGATGCGAACAACCTTAAACTCCCAGCTGAACGAATGGGCAGCCCCATCCGCAATCGTTCTTATTTTTCTGGCGCTTTTTCAGGTGTCAGCTACTGCACAAAACAATTGGTGGAGTGCAGCTCATTCCTTTCGAATCCCGCTGAAAATTGAATTTACTGAAGCTGTCAATAAGCCAGTCGAGCTGCCAATCAATTTTACTAAATTTATGAAAGACGCGGGAAGCGTCGGAGCCTTTAATTCCAGCTCCATTCGTATCATTGAAGTAGACAAAACCGGGCGTGTGATTGATCAAAAATTGCCGTTTCAATTTGATCGTGATGAGAATTTTGACTCCGTGAATAATGCCGCTGGAAGCCTCACCTTTTTGATGAAAGACCGGACAACTACAGCACGCTATTATCAAATTTATTTCGACACCAATAATTCCATCCGTGGGGCCATCACTTCAGCGCAAGTGGTCCTGACGGACAATTATTTTTACGAAGGACAGAACAGTTACAAAATTTCCACGAATTCCGGGACGTACATTTATCATAAACAGGGAGCCGGATTTGCCAGTCTGATGGATCAAAACGGCAACGATTGGATCGGCTATCATCAAGGCAATGGATCATCGGGAGAAGCGCGAGGAATTCCGAATTTAGGGGAGTTCGGACATCCCGGCCATACGAATGCGACGAGCAAAATCGTTCATCGCGGCCCGTTGAAAATTTCTATTTTGTCGGAAACCATGGACGGCAAAAATCAGGTGCAATGGGATATTTTCCCTGATTACGCGCGGATGACGTTACTGAAATCAGAAAAGCCATACTCGTTTTTATACGAAGGAACTCCGGCAGGAAAACTTGATCTTGAGACAGCATTTTCAGTAAATTCGGCAGGCAGAAAAACATACGTCAGACAGGATTGGAATTTTGATTTGCCCGCGCCGGAATGGATTTATTTTGGCGATGAAAAAGTCCGTCGCGTCTTATTTTTTGCGCATCACGAAGATGACAACGTGAGCGATCAGTCGTGGCAGATGGATGACAAGATGACGGTTTTTGGCTTTGGTCGAAAATATCGTTGTTGTGAGCGTTATATGTCCAAAGTTCCGGCACATTTCACGCTTGGTCTGGTTGAGGATTCCGGACATTTTACGGTCAGCAAAACAATTGGAGCCGCCTTTCAATCACCAATTATTTCGACAGGTAAAATTGAGCTGCGCGAGGCATTGGCAATTAATGTCGGAGTCAGGCCAATTGTCCAAACTGTTATCACTAAAGATCGTCCAACTCTTTCAACACCCGTCGAATTAAATTCGTTTGACCCACCTTATAAAAACAAACCTGAACATCAATTCTTTGCGGGTTACTGCACTTGGTACGTGGCGCGGAAGTGGAAAAGCGACTTAGGTTCACCGATCACCTGGTCTGGGGATGGTGGCGCCTGGTTTGTCAATGCGGAAGCGGAAGGTCGTAAAGTCTCCCTTGACGCACGGGATGCGGTACCCGGTGCGATAATGGTTTGGACGCGCGGTGGTTATGGGAAAGGCCACGTCGCCTTCGTTGAAAGCGTTGAAGAGGATGGCATTCACATCAGCGAAATGAACGTGCGGGGACGTTACGTGACTAGCACGGCGGTGATCCCTTTTGACAATTTGAATAAGGGAACGAAGTATAAATTTCGGGGAATAATTTTGCCTGATTAGATTTTTTATTTTGTCGGAGCTGGGAATTTGGCGATCACTTTTGTGCCAGCCCGAAGCTCATCTGTCCCGCGAATTGCCACCGTCTCGCCTTCCGATAGTTCCCCAAAAATTTCCACTAAATCTTTACCATCTTTGTTGATGGAAGTTCCTCGTTTTACGTCAACCCATTCAGCAATTTCATCCTTAATGCGAATGACGAAAGTTTTTTCCGTTGTCGTCGCAACTGCTGAAAGCGGCACAAACATTGATGGTTTTGGACGTTGCGAAGGCCAGGTGATTTGCGGAAACATTCCAGGCGCTAATTTTCGATTCGCGTTATTTACGTCTAATTCGACAGGCATCGAACGCGTTTTTTGATCTACGGAATTTCCAATCCGCGCTATTGCTCCTTTAAAAATTTCGCCCGGAAAAGCAGGCACGGTGAACTCTATACTTGTGCCTTTATGAACGCCTGCAAGTTCGGCTTCTGGGACGGCAACGACTAAGCGCAAACGCGAAATTTGTTGTAGGCGCAGGATCGATTGTGTCGTTCCGCCCAAAGCTCCGGGATGCGCAAATCGTTCGGTAATGGTTCCCGCAAATGGTGCGGAAATTTGCAAATAGGCTTGATTAACTTGCACTGTTTTGACGGAAGCCTGGCTGACTTTTTCTCCTTCAGAAAGAGCGTTGACTTGTGCGGCTAACGATTTTTCCGCCTCTTTGTGAAATTGAACTCGCGCCTGGTCCGCTTCCACGGCACGCTGGGCATTTTCGAGTTCATTCCCCGAAATTACGCCCGGAGTCGCGGCTGCATTTTTCAACCGATTGTAAGTCGCAGAAGTTGCAGCAAGCTTTGCTTCCGCTTCTAATTTCTGCGCACGAATGGAAAGCACGCGTGATTCTGCTTCCAATTTTTGCGCAAGGGAAACCTTAGTTTTTGCTTCGGCTTCGCCTTGCTGCGCGGCAAATTCCGGAGCTGACAAGCGCACTAAAATCTGTCCGGCTTTGACTTCAGAACCACGATCTACGCCAATCCACGAGATGAATCCCTGTACCTTCGGCGCGAGTTGCACATCCTGAAAAGGCTGCAATTCCCCTGATAATTTCAGGTTCCGCGATAATTCCTGCGAGATAATATTTGTTACCGCAACCGTTGGCGTCTGTTGAGCAGTTGCTGCGACTGGCGCGGTTTGCGGAGCTTTATTACAAGCGGAGATCACTAATAAAAATAAGAATATTATTTTATAATTCATTGAATAATTCTCGAACCACCCACTCCCAATTCTCAACTTTCCACTCTCAACTTCATCGTGAGAAATTTTTTCACGCATAAGAGTTGAAAGTGGAGAGTGGAAAGTTGAGAATTGAGAGTGGTTAGTATTGTCCTTTCGACGATTTGACGATTGCGACTAAAAGTTTTTTTACTTCCAGCCAATCACGATGAATGGAAGCGTATTCTGTTTCGTCAAGGTAATCAGCTTCGCGTAGAAGTTCTAACCAGTATTCCGTTTTGACAGTTCTTTGCAAGGCAGCCGTCATTTCGTGAATGAAGCCAGCTCTCGAATCGGCTTCCTGCGCGGCTTTGACATGCGAACCAATTGCAGTCCCATTGATCAACGCTTCTTTGCTTAAAATGTACTCGTGTTTTTCAGTCGTCAAAAATTTATACAGCTTCACCATGCGTAACGCGAAGCTGTATGATTTTTGCACCACAGGGTTTTGTTTTTCGCTCATATTCTCACCATATTTTCTGGATGAAGAGATGTTGAATTGACACTGACTTTGCTTTGAATAATTGCAAAAATCAACGGCAAGAAAAACAACACTGCCACCGTCGAAGCGATTAATCCGCCTATGACAGCTCGTCCCAGTGGTGCCGTTTGTTCTCCGCCTTCGCCCAGTGCCAGCGCCATCGGAATCATCCCCGCTATCATCGCAAAAGTAGTCATCAAAATCGGACGCAACCGCGCTCCTGCTGCTGCGATGGCGGATTGCAATGCATTATGATTTTGTTGACGAAGCTGCTCAGCAAATGTGACGAATAAAATTGCGTTCGCGGTCGAAACGCCGATTGCCATAATGCCGCCCATGAAGGATTGCACGTTGAGTGTTGTGCCCGTGATCCAGAGCGCGATGCTCACGCCTGCCAATACCGCAGGCGCAGCGGCAATGGCGACAAACGCGATGCGGAAGGATTGAAAATATCCTGCCAGCAAAAGAAAAATTGCGACAATCGCCAGTAATAATCCAATTCCTAAACTGTTCAGCGTATTTTGCAGCGCAGGAACTTGACCCCGAACGTTGATGTTGACGCCTTTCGGAATTTCGCCTGCGCGTTTGATGGCTTCGCCAACAGCAGCAGAAACAGTTCCCAAATCTGAGCCTTGAATATTTCCGGTAATCGTCAACATCCGTGCCTGATTGTAGCGGTCATATTCACCCTGCATCGAACCGTAATTGATGCTGGCAAGATCGCCAACCATTGGTGCGCCCTTGCCTGAACTCGCAGGGAGCGATTGAATATCTTCGATGGAGGCGATGCGTTGTTGCGGGATTTCAACCTGTATTTGATACGCCACGCCGCTGGCGGGATCACGCCAATAATTTGGTTGCATGAAACGACTGGAAGACGTGGCAGCGACAATAGATCGTCCGACTTGATCTACGGTGACGCCCATTTGTCCGGCGCGTTCGCGGTCAATGTTGATGTTGACGGTGGGATAATCCAGCGGCTGCGCGAATTGCAAATCGCGCAGCGTTGGGATTTTTTTCATCTCCGCTAAAACCTTATCGGCGAAGGCGCGATTGGCACTCAGATTTGCGCCGCTCAAAGCGACTTCAATCGGAGTCGGTGCGCCGAAATTCATCACCTGCGTGACGATGT
>JAYTCQ010000159.1:0-9110 GCA_043736395.1 Blastocatellia bacterium
TTCCCAACCTGCCCTACTCTTCGAAAGATATAGGGCAGGTTGGGAACCTACCCTACAATAAAATCATGCCTAACTATTCAAAATCCATCCCTCTAAAAAGCCGCCGCGAATTTCTCCGGCAATCCGGTGGCGGGCTGGGAGGTCTCGCCATGGCGGCGATGCTTGGTGAAGAATCTGCGCTCGCGCAAGGAAAAAAACTACATCATCCCGCCAAAGCCAAACGTGTCGTCCATTTTTTCATGGCAGGCGCGGCCAGCCATCTTGACTTGTTTGATTACAAACCAGAACTCCTCAAACGCCACGGAAAGCCCAGTGATTTCGGGGAAAATGTTGAGACATTTCAGGATGGACTTGGGCCGTGGCTTAAGCCGTTGTGGGATTTTAAGCCGTACGGCAAAAGCGGAAAATTACTCGGCGAACCTGTTTCCGCGCTCGGCTCCGTAGTTGATGACATTGCGTTCGTACACAACATGACCAGTAAATCCGGCGTTCACAGCACGGCTACGTTGTTGCAGGCGACCGGATTTTTATTGCCAGGGTTTCCAGGTGCGGGTAGTTGGGTCAGCTATGGACTTGGTTCGATGAACAATAATTTGCCGACGTTTGTCGTGCTTCCCGATCATCGCGGGATGGCATCAAACGGAGTCAAAAATTGGGACTCGGCATTTCTTCCGGCAGAGCACAGCGGCACGATGATTTATCCCGGCACGGCTGAGCCTGTGGCAGATTTATTTCCTCACAAATCTGGTAAATACATCACCACAGAAAGCGAAGCCGCGACGCAAAAATTGATGGCGGAAATCAATCGTCAACACGCGGCTTCACGCAAAAGCGATCCACGTTTGGAAGGTAGAATTCGCAGCTACGAACTTGCCGCAAAAATGCAGCTCGCCGCGCCGGAAGCCCTGAATTTAAAGGCTGAACCTGACCACGTGATGAAACTCTACGGCTTGGATCGCGGCGTCCAAAATTGGTCGAAAGACATCAATGACGAAGAAGAAACATTTTACTTCGCGCAGAAATGTTTGACGGCGCGAAGGCTGCTCGAACGCGGCGTGCGCTTTGTGCAAATCTGGAGCGGCAACGACAACGGATTCCCGCGCCGCAACTGGGATTCTCACGAAGATGTGAAGCGCGATCACGGCCCACTCGCGACAGGCATGGCGCGAGGCTGCGCGGCTTTTATTCAGGATTTAAAACAGCGCGGATTACTGGAAGATACGATCATTTTGTGGACAACAGAATTTGGACGAATGCCTTCAAGCCAGGCCGGAGCCGGGCGCGATCACAATCCATTTTGCTTCACGAATTGGATGTGCGGCGGCGGGATAAAAGGCGGCATCACGTACGGTGAAAGCGACGAATTCGGATACAAACCGCTGGATCGAAATAATCCGACAGAGGTCTATGACATTCACGCGACGATGCTGCATTTGCTCGGATTGGATCACGAAAAATTAAGCTTTTATCATAACGGAATTCAGCGAAGATTGACGGATGTGCATGGGAAAGTAATTCAGCCGCTGCTTGCGTAACTTTCACTTCTTTGCTGAATCTCGTTGCTTAGAAAAGTGTGCAAATTTACCACCAAGTGGTAGATTATCTACCACTTGGTGGTAAATTTGCAGAAACTCAATAAAATTAACTCATTGAATTCACGATAACTTAGCAGGACTTAACAGAAAAACTCGCCAGAAATATCGCTCCTAAACCGGATAAGTTTTTTTGTAGTTTTTTCACCGAACTTCCTCAGGTATACGAATGAAATACGCGCTTAATATTTGTATTTTTATTACGGCTATCCTTGGAGTAATTTTTAGCGAAAGCTGCTCCACTCAAAAAAAACAAGTTTCGGAAGAAGCGAAAAGTGCGCCAATAATAGAGGACAAAACCGTCGCTCTTACCACAATAAGTCAGGATGGAATTTCGTTCGTCATTGATTCCACCAATTATGGAAAAATAAGCTATGAGAAAATAAAGAAACAAATTTATGATGAACCGGGACCGATGATGGATGCTCCTGAGCATATTTGTGTTTACCTCGAAGATACTCGCCCCTTGCCAGCATTCGAGAAGGGCGGCAGATATTTTTTCCCTGGTAGAAGTACCATTTGCGTTTTCCCTCTCGAAGATAAATCTGTTGATAATTATCTAAAATCATACCCAGTAATTTATTCTGAAACCGGGCGATTACTTGATTTACTCTGGCGTGACATCAACCCCCTCACTAAAAATTGTGGTTGGTGTGTCCCTGATATTTGGGAAAGTATTCGTTCTGCTGGAAATTCAATGCACGCAAAATATTCGAAAATAAAATTTCAATCTGGCGAGGGAATTGTATTTTTGACTCAGTATTCTCAGGACATGTTACCTAGTCCCGCAAATTGCGAAGAGCTAACATATTCCTTTCAAGGTCTCACAAATGATCGAAAATATTTTGTAGCTGGAGCTTTTGCGGTTATTCATCCACAGCTCCCGAAAGGAATTGATTTCACCAGAGACATTGGCCAACGCGTAAAGAAAGTGAACGGAGAACTTGAAATTGACAGAGGTTATCTAGAAGAAGATGAAAAATTATTAGAAGGCTTCACGGAAGAGTCCTTTTCCCCTTCACTGAAAAAACTCCAAGCTCTAATTTCATCAATCAAAGTTGAATCCTTAGAAAATAGAAAAAAATAATCCCTGATCTTCTCTAATATTTTACAACCGAAACAAATAAGAAAATTTCACGAACAATTGTTTTCCGTCATTTATAAACTGATTAGGATACCGAACAATCTGCGATCCTGTCGGTGTCGGAACCAAATTCAGATTTTGCAAATTGCTGTTGTAGCCAACATAAAAAGCCGTCCCCGCGTTGGGCTGCCACGTCATCAATACATCTGCATTGAAATTTTTGGTTGTCTTCAAACCACTGAACAACGGATTCGCTTGCACAGCGTTGTATTGAAAAATTGTCCGCAGCGAAAGTTCGCGATTGAATTGCCAGTTAAATTTTGAACGAATAATATGATTATTGAAAATGCTCCCCCTGGTTTGGCGGCTAATCGCCCGCGATAAAATATATGTATTATCAATCCGTAATTTACTCACCGGACGCATCGTCAGCGTCAAATTTAAACTGTCACGATCTGTTAAGAACGGAGCCTGTCCCGCTGCCGGATTAAAATTAATGCCGGGAAAACGAAAATATTCAGCGAGCAAACTGACTTGGCGAAAGTAACTTGAATTCAACGAAATGCCTTTAAATGGGCTGGAAAAATCTAAATCCCGATTCCCTCCCCAGTCTTTCGCGCGAAGTCGTTCACGATTATTTCCGACCGTCACACTGCCGCGCGTCCGTCCGGTGAATTCGAAAAACAAACTATTCATCGCCGTCCAATCCAATCGCGTCCCGTCGTGATCGGCGGCATAGCTTTGTCGAACGCGCGGTCCCCACGCAGTCATAATTTTATTTTCAGGACGAAATTGGTACGACGTGCTTTGGCTGAAACTGCGAATATCACGGCGGCGAATGAAGCCGCTTTGCGCTTGAAATCCGGGGCTAAAACTTGAAGCTTCGGCTTCGTAATTAAATTTGCGACCTTCACGCGAGACAATCAAATCATACGCCGAGCCTGATTCGCGGGTGTTGTTAAGATTTTTTGTTTCGCTTTTCACGGCTTGAAATTTCGCGATCCAATTTGAACCAAATTTCAAACGTCCATCAATTCCTCCGGCCCGGTTTGAAGCTCCGGCAAATTCGCGGTCAGTGAAAATAACCCCGATGTTTGAATTCTTAAAAATGTCGCGCCGTACCCGAACAATGGCAAAACGCGCTCGTTCACCTGACAACAAATCATTATCCGGGACACGCCGCCCGGGCGATTGATCGTCAATCAACATCGTACCGATTGAGTACTTTCCTACTTTTCCTGTCAGCTTCACTCCGAAGTTTGGATCGGCTATGCGACGTGTGAAAACCAGATTAATCGGCGTTTGAAAGTAATCGGAATTTTCCAAAAAGAACGGACGGCGTTCAGGAAAAAATACTTCAAAACGTTGATTCACAGTCACCTGTGGTTCATCGGATTCAACCTGCGCAAAATCAGGATTCGCGGTTACGTCGAGCGTGAGGTTATCTTTCAAAACAATCTTCGCATCAATTCCACCCGCGTATTCATTGCCTTTGTCAAAGCGCGGGCGATTGGCATCACGCGCATCCAACGCACGAAACGAACGTGCTGAAGCGTACGGAATTAATTGGATATTGCGTCCCGGCGAAATTCCTTGCAGGTCGGTCATCGTCGCCGCTTGCGTCAAACGTCCCTGAATCCGGCTGGAAACACGCGGCCAATATCCCCATTCATCGCTGGCGTGCGGAATTCTTCTGAGCAAAACAATTCCCCAGTTTTGTAAATCTTTCGGAGAAAAGCGCAGACTCTTAAACGGAATTTCCATTAGTACGACATAGCCATTTTTCGTTAATTTCCCGTGCGAACGCCACAGCGTATCAAACGTAAAATCCGGCCCCTGCGCATCTTCATTCCAAATTGCATCGGCTTGCACACCGAGCGGATTGCACTGAAAAACGTAGCCGCGTCTTTGATCTTGATATGTGTCCAGCGTCAACTCGGCCCAATCATCATCAAAGGCATTTTCACGTTTCGCCATTCGGGCGCGAATTTTTTCCGGTTCTGTGTCAAACGCGACCCAAACAACGTACAAATTTTTATCGTCGAAACATAAATAGACTTCCGTTTTTTGCGTCGCGGATTCGCCGTCTTTAGGGCGCTGCTGGATAAAATTTTCGGCTTTGGCGAGCTTGCCGTTAAACTCCCCGCCCGGTTTCATGTCGAGAAAATCTTCAAGTGTCGGAGGCTGTGTGACTTTGGGAATTGATAATTGGGGCTTCGATTCCGTTAGATTCTGCGCCGCCTGCGAAAAAGCTGTGTTCGCAGAAAATAATAAAAATAAAAGAAAAATACTGAGGGTTACGACTACTTTATTCAAAACTGCTCTCCATTCGCACCATATTTTCAGAGGTTCAAACCGGATAAGCTACCATGGCTGAAGCAGTTTCGGAATTGGTATTTTGAGTTTGCCTTCACCTTAGCTCTGCATCACTAAAGACCTCTCGAAATATTCATGTTACAATCTATTGAACGCGTGCCCCAGCAACGCTGTTATCATTATTCCGGCGAAATTATGAGTGAAAAACCATTTGAAGAACAACAATTAGACCGATACACAATGCTTCGAAGTCTTTACGACGAGTCAGGCGGTAATACTAGAAGTTACGTTAATTTTTTTGAACTGGCAGAGCAATCCGGCTTTAGTAAATCAGAAGCGAAAGAAATTTATACTTACCTTCGTGCCGAGCGATTATTTGGATTTGAAAAAATTGGCGGCTATGTCGCTTTAGCCCATCGCGCCATCGTCGAGATTGAAAAATCCATCGCTTCGCCAAAAACCGCGACCGAGCATTTTTCCCCAACCATCATCCAGCATTTTAATTCTCCCAACTCGGGCGGCGTCCCAATCTGGGAACCGGAAATTGCGAATACGACGCCTGTTCCCTTAACGACCGAGAATGGGCCATTTCACGATGCCGCACTAAAATTAATTGAAATGTTGAATTCTTCCACGATCCCGGAACTGGATCGCGAAGAAGCGATTCTCGCCCTGCAAAGAGTCCAGCAATTAGCTGAAAAGAAAAAAGAAAGCGCTGTCATGAAACTGGCGAAAGAAAAGCTGTACCTGATCAAAAACACCATGGAAATGAGTAAAGGAATTGCAGAATTGGGTGCGCCTTATCTGGAAACGATCAGTGAATTTTTTGCAAAGTAAATTATAAAAGAGGTCTTTGGATTTTGGGCTTTGGTTCTCCTTCATTATTTATTCAGTGTTGGCGAGAATATTAAAAATGAGAATTTCTCCCTTCGCTGCTGTGGCAAAAAACCAATAACAAAATCCTAAGTTCATTCCTTAATCTTCCATTTCCACTTCAATCAAATCATGACTCTGCTTCGGGCTTCCTCCCAAAATCAACCACGCTGCCGGAACAATCACAAAGACCATTCCAGCCAATGAAATCAGGTTGATACTGCGATGCCAGATTAATAGATCAAAGCCCAATCCAAATAAAATCTGTGTCAAAGCAATCACCGAAATTCGTGCCGCGTGACCTTTGGCGAAGGCTAAGGTCATCCCGATTTGTCCAGCAACTCCGGCCATCCCGACCATCACTAAGAGGATCAAGGCGGACTTGTTATTCAATTGTAAAAAGTAATTTTTGCGATTCGTGATCGTCAGAAACGCGACGGTCGTAATGCTCGCGATGGCGGAAAAATGTACGACGATGGCGCGCGGGTCTACGGATTGCAAACGGTTGAGTCCGAGCATCGCAATCGAAGTGCAAAACGCTCCGCACAGTGCCATCAGACACGCGAATTTTCCGCCTTCAAAATGCGGTTGCTGAATCAGGATGATGCCGAAAACACTGGCTACAACTGCAATTAAAATTCCTGCCGTTGGTTTTTGTTTGAAGACAAGCCACAGCATCAACGTCACCCATACCGGGGTCGTATTCATCAACGTCAACGTATCTGAAACCGGCAAATTCGCCAACGCATAAAAATTGCAAAGCATCCCGACGCTGCCCGCTACGCTGCGAACCCACATCGTTTTCGGACCAAAAAAAATGAGCTTAACACCTGAGATTTTTGCGATAATGAGAGAGAAGAAAAACGCTACCGTAGCGCGTGCGACGGCCACCAACTGCCAATCGCAATACTCGCCCGCCCAGTGGCTGACCGTTGCCATGACTGCGAAGGCGAGTGATGCCCAGAGCATGTGAATGGAGGCGATTTTGTCGTGAGTTGATTCGTTGGTTTGATTCATCAAAATAGTCAAAGCTGAAAGCTATGAAAATCCCCCACGCTGTGGGAGATTTTCATAGCTTTCAATGCAGAAGCCCGCACGCAGTAAGAGTGCCTTTACTCATTTGACATTTCCACAGTAAATAATTAAGGGCTTCCAATGTGAAGGCGTCCTTACTCCGAGCGGGCTTCTGCATTAGAACTGCATTATAAGCTTAAAAGCTTCTTCACAATATCGTGCGCCGCATTCGGATGCCCCATTTTACGGGCGTTTTCCTGCATTTTTGCAAATCGTTTGGTGTCATCCAGCAACTTATCTAGTTTGTAACTGAGCACAGGTAAATTGTTGCAACGGATGGCGGCTCCGGCTTCTAGCAAATGATCGGAGTTGCGTTCTTCCTGTCCGGGGATCGGATTGACTACGACGAAAACCAGGCCTTTGGCTAACGCTTCCGAAGTCGTTAAGCCGCCGGGTTTTCCGAGCACAATATCTGACGCGGACATGTATTCGTCCATCTCTGTCGTGTATCCGATGGGCTTCACTTTGACGTTTCCGGTGATTTTGATTTTTTCGAGGCGGGATTTTAATTCTTCATTGCGACCGCAGATCGCTACGATTTGCGCGGGATGTTTGAGCTTCAGCAATTCGTTAATTAATTCATCAATAGCGCCTACGCCGAAGCCTCCGGCGGAGACTAAAATTGTCGTCAAATCAGACGCAAGTCCGTGCTTTTTTCGCATTTCCAATTTGTCTTTTTTCTTCGCAAAAATCGGATCAATCGGGATCCCGCTGACGGTGATTTTATCAGCAGGGATTCCCAGCGCTTCGAGGTAGACGCGCGTTTCTTCAAGCGCAACAAAATATTGTTCGTAGTGATGACAGAGCCACATCGCGTGCGCATCGAAATCTGTCACGACAATTGCCTGACGGCTGGCAAGGCGTTCTTTGGCTTTGAGCCACGACACAATTTCCGCTGGCAGAAAATGCGTACAGACAATCATATCGGGCTGATATTCCTTGAGCATCTTCACAAACGGGCGTGTATTGAGCTTATCTAATGCCAGCCGTCGGCGTTCGTTTTTCCACGGCTTATCGAGGCGATCATAAAAAAATCCCGGCAGTTCCGGCATTTTATTCACGACGTCAATGTAGGCTTTGGAATACAAATGCTGAAAAATTTTGCTGGTGTATTCGAGCGTATCAATATTACGAACTTCGCGTGCCGCATTTGATTCAAGTAAGGCGCGTTCCACCGCTTGAGCAGCGCGTAAATGCCCCGCTCCGGCGGAGGCGGAAAGAACTAAGACTTTATTGAACATGATTTTTTTAGGTAGGATAGGCGTCCCCGCCTGTCCTGGTTTCACAACAAAAGTTTTTGCTGAGACAAGAGGACAGGCGGGGACGCCTATCCTACTTTTTTTGTAAGCGAGCTAATTCTGCGCGAATGCGAATAAATTATCACGAAAAATCAGGGATGAAAAAGATTATTCAAACTGCTTTTTGAAATCTGCGAATTGCGTTTTCAATTCAGCGACTTCGTTTTTTAGCAAAGCGATTTCGGCTTCGAGTTGAACGATCCTTTCTTCTTTCACGGATGAAGAATTTGACACGCGCGGAGCCGCAACGCTTGCTGCCATTTCTTCGATATTCACTTCGCCCGATAGCAAATGCATGTAGCGGGATTCTTTCGTTCCGGCCTGGCGCGGCAATTTTATGACTAAGGGTTTACGTCCGGGGCTGTCGGATAAATCATTCAAAACGGCTTCGACGGCGGCGGAAGATTCAAAGCTAAACAACGAATTCGTACGGCTGCGAAGTTCGCCGGGAGTTTGCGCTCCACGTAGCAACAACACGCACATCACCGCATTTTCTTCTTCATTCAAATCGTAAGCTTCGGGGAAAAGATGGCCGTATTTGGCGACTCTCGCATCGGCTCCGCTGAAGACGTAAGCGAGTTTTTTTTCGCGCAAAACATTTAGCGTTTTTTGGACGATTTGCTCATCGTATACAACGACGGGATCGCGGCTGGATTTTTGATTGCAAGCGTTGATTAATGAATTGAGAGTGAGCGGATAATATTCAGGTGTTGTGATTTTCTTTTCGACCAATGCGCCAATGACGCGCGTTTCATATTCATTTAAAATTATGTCCACAAGTTTCCCATCGTGTCAGTACCACCTGCGGTAGCGGGTGGTTTTTGTTTGGCGATCTCAACTACCCGCTACCGCAGGTGGTACTGACAAAAGTCA
>JAYTCQ010000160.1:0-3381 GCA_043736395.1 Blastocatellia bacterium
GAGATTGATTTTGTCGTTCGTAGGACGCGAACTCCCGCTAGTCCATTCGTAGCGTCGCCGATGCCTGTTTCGCGTGCTTCCAATCCATCAATGTTTGTAGCTTTCCATTGCGCATTGTTCGCTTGATGTCGAACGAATTTTTGACCGCTGAAAGTCCGATCAGGCAAAACTCCAGAAGTGGGAAGTGTTAGTTCATGATCCGCCCATGTTTCGTGAATTGCGGGCGAACTAATTTCAATGACTTCGAGCCCGGCTGAGGATTCTAAAACTCGATGGCGAATCTCCGGTGGTTGCAACACGCAGTCGCCGGCTTCAAGAATAAATGGTAGCCCCTGATCTTCGTAGACCACGCGCACCCATCCGGTTTTGCAATAAATCATCTGAAAACGAACTTTGTGGTAATGCACATAATCGGGCGTTTCTCCGCCGTCAGGAATGCGAATGTGCGAAGCAATAAATTGTCCGCTAAGACGGCCCGGAATCAGATCACGATACTGCATTCCGGCGCGTCCCACGCTCCACGCATTATACGTATTCAAACGGCAAATGATAAATTCACGCGGATCATTCACCGCCTCAATCGTTGGATGTTTTATTTCGGCTTCAAGTCGAAGTGTGACGTCCTGGCCTGTAATTACGGCAGTGTACGGCGCATCAGCGGGAAAAATCATGTCGACGCGAAAGCCGAGACGGAAAGTGAAAAAATCAAGCGCCTCATTCAAATCAGGAACGTGGAGAACTTGCGCGGGAGAGGATTTGTCTGATGAATGTCGTGGCATAAATGAATGATAAAGGATAGGTTCAAAACGAATAATTTGCCATCACTCAGATTTATCGCTACCCAAAAAGTATTTATGAAAAACAAATAAGGATTGACAGTTTTTATAGATAAACGTTATAACAGGTATACCGTATAACTTATCGGTAAATTTACGTACCCGGCAACTGCCGGATTGAAAGGCAAAAAATGACACGACACGAAATCAATTTAATTTCATCGCGCTCCTGGTTCAAGAGTAGTGCGTTAACAGTTAGTTCAAATGTTCTCTCCCTCCGTTCGGTTCCTGCCTCAAAATCCTGCTGTTGTTGTTGCCGCTGTTGTTGTTAGTTCTCAACTAACGAAATCCCTTTCTACAATTTATTAAGTTTGTTGCTAGCTTTGATCAGAGTTTTGGCTGATAGTTTTTCTCAATTATGTTTTTCGCAAACAGCGATTAAAATTGAGGCAGAGCAAATCACATTTCTAATCTGACAAGCGCGACAAGCAAGAAGTTCGACGAAGGATGATGACTCTTAGCTGAAAGCAGAGTCAGTTATTTGTCTGACTTCGTCGAACTAATCACTCTAAGATTTTCGCTTCAGCGAATCTATCACAATTCAAATTTCAGGAATATTATTATGAGCTTAATTCAACCACACGGCGGAACTTTAATTAACCGCGAAGCAGAAGGCGCAGAGCGTGAAGCATTCATCGCCGCCGCTGCAACATTGCCTAAAATCACCTTAAATGCCCGCGAAGAGGCTGATCTGGAACTCATCGCCAATGGAGCGTTTTCGCCGCTCGAAGGATTTCTCGGTGAAGCCGATTATCTTTCAGTTCGCGACAATAAGCGTTTGGCCAATGGTTTGGTCTGGTCAATCCCGGTCACGCTGTCAGTCAGCGAAGAAGAAAAAAATCAACTGACAATCGGCAACGATGTAGCCTTAAATGCACGCGACGGACGTTTATTAGCCATCCTGCATTTGTCGGAAATTTTCAACTACGACAAAAAAGAAGAAGCCTGGCAGGTTTACAAAACTGTCGAAGAAAAGCATCCCGGCGTCGCTACGCTCTACTCGCAAAAAGATATTTTGCTCGGTGGAAAAATCACCCTGCTCAACAAAGTCAGCGAAGCGTTCGCCAATTATCGTTTCACTCCGGCGCAGCTTCGCGCATTGTTTACAGAAAAAGGCTGGTCGCGGGTTGTGGCTTTCCAAACGCGGAATCCGATTCATCGTGCTCACGAATATCTGACCAAAACTGCGTTGGAATCCGTTGACGGATTGCTGGTCCATCCGATTGTCGGCGAAACAAAGTCCGATGATATTCCGGCGGATGTGCGTATTAAAGCGTATGAGGCATTGCTCGAAAATTATTATCCAACTGACCGCGCACAGCTGGCCGGATTACCGGCGGCGATGCGTTATGCCGGCCCGCGTGAAGCAATTTTCCACGCTTTGATTCGTAAGAATTACGGAGCTTCACATTTCATTGTCGGACGCGATCACGCCGGAGTTGGCACGTACTACGGCACATACGACGCACAAAAAATCTTCAGTGAATTTACTCCCGAAGAGATCGGCATCAATTTATTTTTCTTCGAGAATACATTTTTCTGCGAGAAGTGCGGCGGAATGGCTTCACTGAAAACCTGCGCTCATGATGTTTCAAATCACGTGAGTCTAAGCGGCACCAAAGTGCGCGAAATGTTAGTCGCCGGAGAAATTCCTCCGGTCTCATTCACGCGTCCCGAAGTCGCAAAAATATTAATCGAAGCCTACAGCGCACAAGCGAAGGCAGCGGCGTAAAACATAATTCCAAAGCACGAAGCACCAGCTACGGAAAATGATTAACTAAAAAATATAAGGAATAAATATTATGTCACAAGGATTTACACTCTGGTTCACCGGCCTCTCAGGCGCAGGAAAAACAACGCTCACCAACGAAATCGTCCCGCAGCTCAAGGCACGCGGCGTTAAAGTCGAAGTTCTCGACGGCGACGAAGTGCGGACGAATTTAAGCAAAGGTCTCGGCTTTTCAAAAGAAGACCGCGACACGAATATTCGCCGCATCGGCTACGTCGCACGATTGCTCTCGCGCAACGGCGTTGGCGTGATCGTCGCGGCAATTTCGCCGTATGCGGAAATTCGCGATGAAGTCCGTAAAGATGTCGAAGCGAACGGCGCAGCCTTTGTCGAAGTCTTCGTCAAAGCTTCGCTGGATACGCTGGTCGAACGCGATGTCAAAGGTCTCTACAAAAAAGCCATTGCTGGCGAAATCGCTAATTTTACTGGCGTTTCTGATCCGTATGAAGCGCCAGAGCATCCAGAAATTCTGGTTTCCAGCGACACGGAAACTGTCGTCGAGAGCGGCGAAAAAATCATTGATTATCTCGAAGAGAACGGCTTGATCGAACCGGCGTACGAACTCGCCAAAAATGTTGAGAAGAGTTTTGCCGCATTGGGCGATTTAAAGTAACGAGAAAATTACGGAAAGAAGAGATGACGGAACAAACGGAAATAACGGAACATCTCTAAAGACGGTTGGGTTGTCAAGAGGAAAAAAGACAGAGCTTGACAAGGTCGCGGCGAAGCAACTGTTTTTCTTTCCTGTTTGTTGTT
>JAYTCQ010000161.1:0-11873 GCA_043736395.1 Blastocatellia bacterium
ATATGAATTACAAAGAATTAGGTCGTACCGGATTTCGTGTCTCGTCCATCAGCTTCGGAGCCTGGGCCGTAGGCGGTTCGTGGGGTGATGTCGAAGACGCTGAATCATTAGCGGCTCTGCATCGCGCCGTAGATTTAGGCGTAAATTTTTTTGATACTGCGGATGTCTACGGCGACGGTCGTAGCGAACGATTACTGGCGCAACTCAAGAGCGAACGATCCGAAGAAATAATTATTCCTACCAAAGCCGGACGCCGCTTAAATCCGCATACAGCGGATGGGTACAACGAAGAAAATCTCACAGCGTTCGTCGAACGAAGTCTGCAAAATCTCGCCACGGATGCGTTGGATTTAGTGCAGCTGCATTGCCCGCCGACCGATGTTTATTACCGTCCTGAAGTTTTTGCCGCGTTGGACAAATTAGTTGAGCAAGGCAAAATTCGTTATTACGGCGTCAGCGTTGAACGCGTCGAAGAAGCGCTGAAAGCCATCGAATACCCCGGCGTCCAATCGGTACAAATTATTTTTAATATGTTCCGGCAACGTCCGGCGGATTTATTTTTTGCGGAAGCGAAGAAAAAACAAATTGGGATTCTGGCGCGCTTGCCTCTGTCCTCTGGAATGCTAACGGGTAAATTAAATTCCAACAGTCAATTCGCAGCAGACGATCATCGTGCCTTCAATCGGCACGGCGAAGCTTTCGACAAGGGTGAGACATTTTCAGGAATTGACTATGAAACCCAACTGCAAGCTGTTGAAGAAATTCGCGCTTTATTACCTGAAGGCATGACAATGGCGCAGTTCGCGCTCCGATGGATTCTAATGCACGATGCTGTGACGTGCGCAATCCCGGGCGGGAAGCGCCCAACTCAAGTTGAGGACAATGTAGCGGCGGCGGATTTTCCGGAAATCAGTTCTGCCACAATGCTTCAAATTCAGAATTTGTACGTGGAAAAGATTCGTCCTCTCGTACACCAACGTTGGTAGTCCGTTAAGACACCCGACTCATTTCAGAAGCATTTGCCAACATCAACTGGCAGTATTCAGCGCAGTTACGACACTGCTGCGCACAAGCATTCATAGCGCTATCATCAGTGAATCGTTCACAATCTACAGCGCATAAAAGGCAAATCTCAGCACAACTACCACAAATAGTAGAGTATTTATCAGAAGACCGGATTAAATAACTCACAGTTGTCCGGCAAATCTCAGCGCAATCCAATAATCTTTGGATCATATTTGAGGAAGAGTAATCGCCGCCTTTATCGAGGCAATATCTAACGGCTTGCAAAGTGTGCCGATAGCTTTCAATGCATTGTTGGATGCATTCTTCATTTTGTTGGCCCATCTGATGAGGTGATTTAGCCTGTGTTAACATATTTTTACCTTATTAATTCAATCCAAACATTTTATATTTGATACAATACCAACTTCCGTTCGTATGTTTTTCATACAAGTGTATGTAAAAACTTCAATTGATATAGTTAATAAGACTAATCGTTCACTTATTAACGTAATCATTTTAATTTAGTGCAAACCACAGGCCAAACCGTAGCAAACCAAGCCAATAAACTAAGAAATCCTTGATATTTCCCTGTATAAACTAAATATATTTATGGCTCCATTCTCTTGGTTTGGTATGCAGCTTGCCTTAGTTAGTTATATTTGAAAATCAATTAGGTTGATACCTGAGTGATTGTTTGACGATGATTGTCAGATATTACGGGTACATAACTAAGTATTTCGTTCTGACATTATTATCATTAGATTATTAATAGTCGGCAGCTAACATTGTTTTCAACATTGTTAGTGTATTAAGGAGATATATGAAAAGAGCAGGATTACTTTTTGGTTTATTGACCTTCTTTGTTGTTGGTCTGACTGGTTTTGGAATGTTCCAAAATAAGGATGCTCAAAACAAAGATAAAGATAAAGGAAAAATGGAGGGAGGCCATATGATGAAAGTCATGTTGTCAGGTTCTACGGAAGTTCCTGGCCCTGGCGATCCCGACGGAAGCGGTGACACCAGCATCACGATTAATGAAAAACAAGGACAACTTTGTTTTGAAGTTAATGTCAATGATATTGGCAAGCCAACTGCCGCGCATATCCATAAAGCCGCCACTGGACAATCAGGTCCACCAGTTATTACCCTCACCGAAAAAAATGGTACCTGGAATGGCTGTGCGACAGCTGATGCTGCTTTAATCAAAGATATTAAGCAGAATCCGGCCAATTATTATTTTAATGTTCACAACGCTGAATTCCCCGATGGTGCCTTACGAGGTCAACTTTCCGGCAAATAAGTTTCTCTTTATGAGAAGCTACTTTTTTTATTTGTAGTTTAAATCTAATAAGAAGGAGAACAGAATGAACACACAAATTGATCCCGTTTGCGGGATGGAAGTTGATGAACAATCGGCTTCTGGTAAGTCAATTTTTCAAGGTCAGGAGTATTACTTTTGCTCAACTGGCTGTAAGCAAACTTTTGAAAATAACCCTCAACAGTATGTGGATGACTCGATGAACAGTGGAAAAGATATGAAGACTGAAAGCATGTCTCAACGTAGATAAATCTACATCCTTGAATTGCCGTTTACGCCTTAAAATTTTTAGGCGTAAACGGCAACATAATTTGTATCAACTTTTAGGAACAAAGTTTCGAATAAATTATTCATCGCTACATCTATTACTTTTACGTGTTAATTACTTGATTAGATTTTCCGACTTGCCAGTAATTATTTTTCCGGTGAGCCAACAGCAATACAATTCCAACCAAAACAGCCATTCCTACTGCTAATGCCCCGACAGTGACTGAATTCGTGGGAACCGCTTGGGTGAATTGATTTACTGCAACCCCAATTAAAGCCCAGATAATCGTCAAGGCAAACGGCATATTTCCACGCGTGGCAGCAGTCACGGCAACAGCAATCAAGCCAACCAACAACAGTACAATGACACCCCAGGTTTCTTCGGTGATGCCTTGCCGATCCCAGCCCAACGCTGTCAATGTTTGTCCAACGTTCGCGACCGCTGCGACGCTGACCCAACCCAGAAAAATGCTAAAAGTCCCATATACCAACCAATTTTCGGCGCGCGAAATTCTGGCTCCATCACGATGAAACGAACGATACATCAGTGCCACAACTCCAATGAGCGAAAGCAGCAGCCCGCCCATCACCACTAAGCTGGCTAAAAAATATGATCGTTGAAAAACGAGAATCCAAACTGAAGTTGAGGCCATTGCATAGGCCGTGAGCCATCCAATCTTTCGCAGTAGCGGATTTGATCCTTCAGAAGGAAAGGCCTGCAAAACAGCATATCCAAGCGAAAGCACGTAAATTAATGTCCAGATACTAAACGTATAGCCCGCCGGAACTACGTAAGTTGGATATTGTCTTGAAACCACTCCCACGTCCGGCCCTGTAAATCCGGTGCTTGCCAGAACAGCCACGAAGGGCTGCGCAACAGCAAATAAAACATTCAGAAATTGTCGTATCTTATCGCTCATAAATTTTTCCTCACAGGGTGATCCAGCCATCAATTGAAGATTACATCTGCCGATTCCCTATCACCTGATTTTA
Organism: Blastocatellia bacterium; assembly: GCA_043736395.1. Classification (GTDB taxonomy): domain Bacteria; phylum Acidobacteriota; class Blastocatellia; order RBC074; family RBC074; genus JAFDVL01. Next base: position 3,584 of record JAYTCQ010000161.1, read on the forward strand.
ACGATGTATATTTCTTGCATTCAAAGACTTCCATTCATTCTCAAAGTACTCAGCATCCGCTTCGTTGCGAGGCACAACACCTAAAACAATGCTCCCGTTTTTAATATCATCCTCATAAGATTTGGCTCGTTGTTCAGGTATGCCTGAACCGATCAGAGCGCCAATGATACTTCCTGCCGCTCCTCCAGCTCCGGCTCCGGCCAGACCTAACAAAATCGGCCCGGCGACAACAATTCCAAAGCCAGGCAAAACAATACTTGTGCCGATAGCAGAAAGCGCTGCGATAATTCCGACAGTCACGCCGCCAACAGTCGAACCAATCCCAGCGCCTTCCATCGCTTTTGTACCCTGTTCACTTTCAGCAATTTCTTCTAAAAAGTGAGTTTTTCTGACATTCTCCGACATCATCAAGCTAATATCTTCTCTGTTATAACCACGATTTAAGATCGAGTGATATGCCTGTTCAACTGACTTGCGATCATCAAAGGTAGCTGAAAGCCAGCTCGTCATAGTGGCTTGCGCAGCTGTTGGGACTGTATAAGAATCATCGTAAACAATATTCGTTGCCAGTCGGGCGCGACCTTCAATATTTTCACTTTCGCCTTCACGTTCAAGTTCAGCATCTCCGATGACTGTACCGACCGCTTGCTTGATCGCGCCTTTTCCGCGTTCACCATACGCTGACAACTCCTCAATAACGCTATCTTCTTTTACATCTTTTGAGACCATTATTTTTATTCCCTTCAAAGTTAACTTTTAACAATTAAAAGCACTTAGATAAACTTTTCCGTTCACCCTTTGTAACGCAATATCTGTACCTCAATGAATTGTTGCAAGTTTTTTCATATGGGATCGAATAGATTAAAGAGATAAGGGATTTATGGCATCAAAATTGTACATGGAAGCAATGAGAAGAGTTTAGATTTAATAAATTAATTTCTTTAAAAAGAATCGGCGTAGCTTTTCAGTACAGATCGTCCGAAATTGGTACGCAAATTAAAGGAGAATAAATGAACGCTAATGATCGACCTGATGTGACGCCTGACCCATTGCCACCACCCCAGTTACCCAACTTACCGGCAAGTCCTGATGACCCATTTCAACCTAATATAAATCCTACCTTGCCAGTGCCACCCGGGCCAGATGTGATTCCAGGCAAGACTGACCCGTTTAATCCCAATGCTGAGCCAGCTCCGAGAACGTAGCATATAAGACTGGATGGAGCGCGAGCGTCTCGCTGCCCCGTTTGCCAGCGCAGCGTCACAAACGCAGTGGCGAGCAAGTACGCTAAAAATAAAAAACCTTCCCGCCCCCTCATGCGAGCGGCGTTGCACGCGCTCGCGCTCCAGTCGGTTCACTGATTGAAAAACCTGTGGCAGCATGGACAATTCCTGAACAATACAAGACAATGATTTCACACTCTCACGGTGTCTTAATTAAAAATCGTTGGCAGAAAAATGGAACCCATGAATTCATCTCCACTGTTGGAAATGCAGGATATTAGTAAGCGCTACCCCGGCGTGATCGCGTTAGATGGCGTTTCGCTCTCAGTCGCTCCCGCAGAAATTATTGCGCTGATTGGCGAGAATGGCGCCGGAAAATCTACGCTCATGAAAATTCTCGGTGGCGTCGTCAAGAGTGATGCGGGCAGCATTCATGTCAATGGCGAATCAGTGGAAATTCGTTCCCCGCTCGAAGCCTCCAAGCTCGGCATTGAATTTATTCATCAGGAGCTGAGCGTCCTGGATAATCTTGATGTGGCAGCGAATATTTTTTTGCGGCGCGAACCAACAACCGGCGGATTTCTCAAGCTAATTGATCGCAAACGAATTTATTCCGAAGCCAATCAATACTTGCAAAAAGTTGGATTGAATATTTCAAGTCGGACGCAGCTCTCACAGCTTTCCATTGCGCAACAGCAACAAGTAGAAATCGCGCGAGCGCTCTCCGCCGGAGCGCGGCTTATCATTATGGACGAGCCAACTTCCAGCTTGACTTTAACCGAAACCAAACGTCTGCTTGAAATTATTAAAGATTTAAAATCCAACGGCGTCAGCGTCATCTACATTTCGCATCGCCTAGACGAAGTGCAGGAAGTCGCAGATCGTGTCATGGGGCTGCGTGACGGACACAATGCGGGTGAACTGGCAAAAGCTGAAATCAACCGTGAACGAATGGTGAAAATGATGGTCGGGCGCGACCTCAAAGATTTTTACGTTCACGCGGAAAACCCTGCTACAAATTCACAGCACGATCAAAATTGGCTCATCGTGAAAAATCTGCGGACGCTGAAATATCCCAACAAGGAAGTTTCATTCACACTTAGACAAGGCGAAGTATTAGGGTTTGCCGGACTCGTGGGCGCAGGCCGTTCTGAGGTTGCGCGGGCAATTTTTGGGGTCGATCCGAACCTGGGCGGTGAAATTTCAATGGGTGGAAAATCCTTAAAAATTCGTTCCGCGCAGGACGCAATTGCTGAAGGAATTTTCCTCGCGCCCGAAGATCGTCGCCAATCCGGCTTGCTCGTAGATTTCAATATCCGTGAAAATGTTTCGCTACCTGCGCTCCAAAAATACGCGACCGCCGGGATGATAAATACTGACAAAGAAACTGTCACCGCGAATGAAATGATTCAGACCATTAACATCAAAACCCCATCGGCAGAAATGCGCGCTGGAAATTTGAGCGGTGGAAACCAGCAAAAAGTAGTGCTGGGAAAATGGCTGGCTCTGTCGCCGGAAGTGATGATTTTTGATGAGCCGACGCGCGGGATTGATGTCGGCGCTAAGTCTGAGATTTACACACTCATGCGCGACCTCGCTAACAAAGGCGTAGCGATCATCGCCATTAGCAGCGACATGGAAGAAGTCCTCGGCATCAGCGACCGTATCGCTGTCATGCACGAAGGAAGCATTACTGGCATTTTAGAACGCCAACAATTTAACGAGGAAGCTGTCATGAAATTAGCAACTGGAAGTTGAAGAATTTAACGCAAAGGGACAAGGGGTCAATGAGGCAAAGCTGTGACAGTTGCTTGAATGTTTTGTTGTTTTTCCCTTTGATCCCTTGCCCTCTTGACCCTTTGCATTGAAGTTCCTTAGTAACAATCAAATCACGATAATTATGAAAAAAGAACTCGGAATTTTTATTCTACTGGTGGTCTTAAGCGCCTATGTTTCGATCAAAAATCCTTTATTTTTGTCTGCGACAAATCTGCAAAACATGGGACAACTCATCGGGGCATTTGGCATCTTCAGCCTGGGACTCGCGCTCGTTATCATCACCAGTGGAATTGAATTATCTGTTGGCTCAATGATGGCGCTGCTTGGTGTTTTAATGTCCATGATGTTGACTGAAAAGCACTGGCCGGTGGTGGTTACAGTTCTCTTGTGTTTAGCCTTGACGATGGGCTTATCCTTGATGCACGGGTTATTAATTACTCGCATGAAAATTCAGCCGTTCATTGTCACGCTTTGCGGCTTATTAATTTATCGTGGACTCGCACGCTTCGTAACGAAAGATGAAACGAAAGGTTTTGGAAATGCTGAAGGTTTCGAAAGCCTCGTTTATTTAGCGAATGGAAAATTTATGGGCGTCCCCATGCCCTTTGTTTTATTAATTATTATTTCCGCGATCATGTGGATTTTCCTGCATCGCTCCGTGTATGGACGCTACCTGTTCGCGACAGGTCGCAACGAAGACGCGGCGCGTTTTTCGGGAATCAATACAAAATTAATCATTACGATGGCTTATGTGCTGGCGGGATTGTTGACAGGAATTTCCGGAATTATTTTTGCGTTTTATACGAACTCCGTTTCGCCCGCTTCTCACGGCAATTTTTATGAATTGTATGGCATCGCGGCGGCAGTCCTGGGCGGTTGCAGCCTACGCGGCGGCGAAGGTTCAGTTTTAGGCGTATTGATTGGAACGGCATTACTCCAAGTCCTGCAAAACCTGGTGAATTTACTGAAGATTGATACTTCGTTAAATTTTGCCGTGATGGGCGCAGTGATTTTATTAGGCGTGCTCGCCGATCAATTTTTCACCGAACGCCGCAATCGAAAACAAGTCATCGCCATGCGCGAAGCTGGATAAAAAGTTCTGAGTACCGACTTTAGTCGGAATTTTCGTTGTGCGAAATTCCGACTAAAGTCGGTACTCAGAACATCATCAATATATGAAGTTCGAGAATAAAGTAATTCTTATCACAGGTGCAGCTCGTGGGATTGGTCGTGCGATTGCGGAGGCTTTTGCTGCGGAAAGTGGTGTTGTCGCGTTGCATTACAACAGTAACTTCAAAGCAGCAGAAAAAACATTAGCCTCACTCAGAGGTTCACAGCATGCGCTCTTCCAATCAGACATCAGCAACGCCGAAGCCGCGAAAATATTGGTCGAAACCGTCATCAATAAATTCGGTCGGATTGATATTCTCGTCAATAATGCCGCTGTCTATTCCGATCATCCAATGATGGAAGTTAGCTACGATGAATGGCAGGCGGAGTGGAATGAAATCATCAACGTGAATTTGCTGGCGGCTGCGAATATAATGTATTGCGCGGCGCATCAGATGAAACAACAGGGCAGCGGTCGGATCATTAACATCGGATCGCGTGGAGCCTTTCGCGGCGAACCTGATGCACCTGCCTACGGAGCCAGCAAGGCTGCACTGCACACGCTAAGTCAATCGCTAGCGCAACATCTAGCTCCGCACAATATTTTCGTCAGCGTAGTCGCGCCAGGCTGGGTGGCAACCGAACGACAAGCTGATAAAATCAAGGATTCGCACCGTTCGCAAAGCCCACTCAACCGCGTGGCCGAACCGGAAGAAGTGGCGAAAACAGTTTTATTTTTAGCTTCAGAAGGAACAGATTTTTTGACTGGAAGTATTATTGATGTCAACGGCGCATCCTATTTGCGCACCTAAATTTGGTGGCCCATCATGAGAACGAAATTATTTATCCTCTCAATCATCCCGTTAATATTGGCTCTCGCGCTCCTCAATAAAAATTCAAACGTAGTCAGTGCGCAAACTGCCGTCAGCTATAATCGTGACATTCGTCCGATTTTTTCTGACACTTGCTTCCGTTGTCATGGCCCCGATAAAAATGCGCGCAAAGCCGGATTGCGTCTTGACCTTCGCGAAGAAGCGATTAAAAAAACAAAATCCGGCGTAACGCCGATAGTTCCGAACAAGCCTGAAGAAAGTGAAATTGTCCGCCGCATTTTTTCAAAAGAAAAATTTGAGATGATGCCGCCCGAAGAAATTCATAAAACATTAACTGAAGCGCAAAAAGAAACGATCAAACGCTGGGTCGCCGAGGGCGCAAGATATGAAGGGCATTGGGCGTATCAATCGATTGCGCGCCCTGAAATTTCAAATGCGAAAATTTCTCCGGTAGATTTTTTTATTCAACAACGATTACAAAAAGAAGGATTACAACCCGCTCCAGAAGCAGATCGTCGCACGCTCATACGTCGCGTATCGCTAGATTTGACGGGCATTCCGCCGACTCCCGCTGAAATTTCTGCCTTCCTCAACGACAAGTCATCTGAGGCTTACGAAAAATTAGTTGATCGTTTGCTTGCTTCTCCGCGCTTTGCAGAAAAACAAACGATGCATTGGTTGGATGCTGTTCGCTACGGCGACACCGCTGGATTTCACGGCGACAACGCAATGCCTGCGTGGCCGTATCGTGATTACGTCTTGCGCGCTTTTCGCAACAACAAACCATTCGACGAATTTACACGTGAACAAATCGCCGGAGATTTATTGCCCAGCGCCACCGAAGAACAACGCATCGCCTCCGCCTACAATCGAATGAATCGTGTCTCAGCGGAAGGCGGGTTGCAGCCGAAAGAATACCTCGCAAAATACGGCGCAGATCGCGTTCGCACGACCAGCGTCGTCTGGCTCGGCGCGACGATGGGCTGCGCGGAATGCCACGATCATAAATTTGATCCGTACCTCGCGAAAGATTTTTACGCGATGAAAGCCTTCTTCGCTGACATCAAAGAAACTGGCTTAGTGCCTGATCGCGGACGCACTGCGTTCGGTTCAAAATTAATTTTGGCGAATGATGGTCAACGCACGAAGCTCAATGAATACGGGCGTTTAATTGCGTGGTACAACAGCGAACTTGAAAATAAGGCTATAGAATTAAATACACGACAAAAGAATTGGGAACAGCAAATTCTGAAAAAATTCGAAGCGGGAGAATTAGCTTGGAAATTCCCGCGACCGCTGGCCGCTTCGTCCTCGGGCGGCGCAACAATGAAAATCTATCAGGATGAAGAGTTAACAACGACGCAGTATTTACGCGGCAGCATCGAAACGAAAACGATCAAAGGCGATGGATTAATTATTGTCAGTGGCAAGGCTCCCGAAAAAGATCTCTATACAGTAACGATCAAGCCTGGCGCGGGCGAATGGACTGCGCTGGGGCTAGAAGTCGTACAGGATGAAAGCCTGCCGGGTGATCGCCTCGCACGCGGCGGCGACCGTTTTGTTCTGTCAGAATTCGAAGTAGAAATGAACGGACAAAAATTAAATTACTCATTGGCGACGACTGATGGATTCGGACAGCCGATTGAGCATCCTGCCCTGGCAGCGATTGACGGGGATATGAAAACCGGATGGGGCGTGCAGTACGGCGATGGGCGCAATGCGTTTTTAAATTTACGATTAACCAATAAATTAAAAACTACTGCCGAAAGCGTCATCACAATTCGCTTGCATCAAGTGTCAAATTTTCGCAAAGCAACAATTGGAAGATTCAAAATTGCGATTTCTGACGCGCAATATTCGTGGGCAGATTACCCAGGCGGCGGCGGCGCAAAGTGGTTGCAAGGCGTGCCTCCAGAAGTCGCAGCTGGCTTGCGAACCAGCGATGCATCCAAACGTTCGGCTGCGCAAAAGAAAGCGATTGAAGATTTTTTCAAATGGGTACAACCAGAGTTTTTAGAACTCAATCAAAAAATTGAGAAGCTCGAATATGATCGCGATTTACTCGACGCACTCATACCCCGCGTAGTCGTTTCCGAAGCTGCATCAACTCCGATGGAAACGAGGATTTTGCCTCGTGGAAATTTCCTTGATGAATCAGGAGAAATTGTCACTCCGGCGATTCCGCAAATGTTCGGCAAGCTCGAAAACAACGGTCAACGCGCTACGAGATTGGATTTGGCGAACTGGATTGTTTCAAAAGAAAATCCTCTCACAGCTCGAGTCTTTGTGAATCGCTTATGGCGACAATTTTTCGGAACTGGGTTATCGAAATCCCTCGAAGATTTTGGCTCGCAAGGTGAAGCGCCTTCGCACCCTGAATTGCTGGATTGGCTCGCATCAGAATTCATGCACCCGGTCAATTGCGGATTTTCGAATGCTGATTGCGGAGTTGCTGCGCACGACTGGGACGTGAAGCATATTATTCGCCTCATCGTCACGAGTCACACCTACAGACAATCCAGCCTTCCTCGCACTGAAACTCCGCAATCCGCAATCCAAAATCCGCACTCGCCCGATTTCGATAACCGCCTGCTCGCCCATCAAAATCGTTTTCGCGTCGATGCCGAAGTCATTCGGGATATTGCGCTGTCAGTTTCGGGATTGTTGGTCGAGCAATTCGGCGGCCCCAGTGTGAAGCCATATCAGCCCGAAGGATATTTGCTGGCATTGAATTTTCCGAAGCGCGATTACGCCGCTGAGTACGGTGATAAATTGTATCGCCGCGGCCTCTACACGCATTGGCAGCGGAGCTATTTGCATCCCAGCCTGCTCGCGTTTGATGCGCCTTCGCGTGAAGAATGTACGGTGAATCGCGTCAGTTCCAATACGCCATTGCAGGCGTTGGTGATGTTGAATGATCCGACATATTTGGAAGCTTCGCGGGTCTTCGCCCAGAACATTCTCAAACAAAAAACTGTCAAGTTGGAATCGCAAATCGGAGGGGCAATTGAAAAAACTTTGGGTCGAATTGGAAGCCCTGAAGAGATAAAGATTCTGACTGATTTGTACAATAAAAATTTGGCGCGCTTCCAAATGAATTCTGCGGATGCGAATGAATTCATTCGCATCGGAGACAGTCCTGTCGCCAAAGAGTTAAATCCCGCAAAATTAGCCGCGATGACAACGGTGGCGCGGGCCATCTTAAATTTACATGAAACAATTACGCGAAACTAAAAAGACGAGAATACGGAACATCTCTAAAGACGGTTGGGTTGTCAAGAGGAAAAAAGACAGAGCTTGACAAGGTCGCGGCGAAGCAACTGTTTTTCTTTCCTGTTTGTTGTT
>JAYTCQ010000162.1:0-7879 GCA_043736395.1 Blastocatellia bacterium
ACAGGAAAGCACTTATTTGATTGAGGTCATTCCTTTCCGTGGAGACAAATATAAATTGGAATTGCAGGGCGAAGGCATGAGCAGTTCTCAGTTCAAAGCCTTAACGGATAAAGTCGTTGGCGCGCGTAGCACCAAGTAAAACAGGCTGCTCCGTTGCAAGGTGAACGCATAAGAGAGAATACGAAACAAACGGAAATAACAGAACATACAGAAAAAAGAACTATTTTTAGATTCTCTTATTCCGTAGGTTCCGTTATTTCCGTTTGTTCCGTTCTCTCTTCCTTCTTCGCCTAATCAAATTACGCTTACTGACCAAAAAAATATGAAGCGAATCTTACTTTCCATACTCATTTTAATTTTATGTTTTCCGTCCTCACTTTTCGCCGATGAAGGCATGTGGACGTTCGACAATCCGCCGCTCAAAATCTGGAAAGAAAAATATAAATTTGAACCATCACCAGAATGGATGGAGCATCTTCGCTTGTCCACCGTCAAGGTCGGCAACGTCGCGACCGGTTCGTTCGTGTCTCGTGATGGATTAATCATGACCAATCAACACGTAGGTCATGACGCTGTCGCCAAGCTTTCCACCGCTGAACGCGATCTGGTTAAAAATGGATTTTATGCCCCTACACGCGAAGCTGAATTGAAATGTCCTGATCTGGATGTTTCGATTTTATTTTCTTTTGAAGACGTCAGCGCACGCGTCCAAGCCGCAAAATCTGATCAGGAACGTAGTGCCTTGATGGCGGCGATTGAAAAAGAATCCACCGAAAAAACCGGACTGAAATCTGAAGTCATTTCGTTTTACAACGGCGGAGAATATTGGCTCTATCGCTTCAAGCGTTACACGGACATTCGACTGGTTTTCACACCCGAAGAACAAATCGCGTACTTCGGAGGCGATTTCGATAATTTTACGTTTCCGCGTTACGACCTCGACATCAATTTCTTTCGTGCTTATGAAAACGGACAGCCTGCAAAAATTGAACATTATTTCAAATGGTCAGCCAACGGAGCCAATGAAAACGATTTCGTAGTCGTCCCCGGATTGCCCGGTTCAACCGCACGATTATTGACGCTGGCACAATTAAAATATCAACGCGACACAGGAAATGTTTTGCAAAAACAAGTGTGGACGACACAACTTGAAGCCGCCGAAAAATACGCCGCACAAGGTGAAGAACAAAAACGTCAGGCAGCCAATATCATTCGTGGACGCGGAAATTCGTTGAAGCGTTTACGCGGGCAAATGGATGGACTCGCCAATCCAAGAATTTTCAAAAAGAAAGAAAATGACGAAGCCGCGCTGAAAGATGCGGTGAACAAAAAAGCTGAGTTAAAAAAAATCTACGGCAAAGCCTGGGACGACATTGAGAAGGCCTATAAGCAATATCCCGCGATGGCGAAGCGGGTTTCTTTTTCAAATTTAACGGCTTCGCGATTAGGAGCGCTGGCTTCAAATTTTGTTCGATACGCTGAAGAAATTCGCAAACCGAACGATCAACGCTATCCCGAATTTCGAGACGAACGCCTTGCTGCCGTTAAGCGCGATCTGGTCTCTACCGCGCCTATTTATACGGCTTTTGACGAATCTCAGTTGGCGGCGTGGCTGATCGAAATGCAAAAAACTCTCGGCGTAAATGATCCCTTTGTGAAAGCCGTCATTGGTTCCTCCAAGCCCGAAGAAATTGCCAAACAATTGATCGCAAACACTAAACTTGCCGATGTCAACGTCCGCCAATCCTTGCTTGAAGGCGGCGCCGACGCGATTGCAAAATCTGACGATCCATTCATTGTAGTGGCGCGCAAAGTCGAGCCCATCATTCGCCAACTCAGAACGTGGGAAGAAGAAAAAATTAAAAGTGTCGATGCCAGTGCCGGAGAAAAAATTGCCAAAGCCAGATTCGCGGTGTACGGCAAAACGATTGCGCCGGATGCGAATTTCAATTTGCGAATTATGTACGGGACAGTTGCCGGATACGAAGAAGACACAACGCTCGTCCCGTTCAAAACTACGTTTTATGGCTTGTACGAACGCGCCGCCAGCTTCAATGAAAAAGTCCCGTTCGATTTGCCAACGCGCATTCGCGAAGGAAAATCTTTGTTGGACTTATCTACGCCCTTCAATTTCGTTTACACCGCCGACACGATTGGTGGCTGTTCCGGTGCGCCTGTTTTAAATCGCAATGCCGAACTCGTAGGCATCAACTTCGACAGCAACGTCCAAAAACTCCCGAATCGTTATTTGTATATTGACGAAGCCGAAGGCAGCCGCGCCGTCGGTGTTCACAGCTCTGCGATTCTTGAAGCACTGCAAAAATTATATGGCGCGGGTGATTTAGTGAAGGAAATCAAAGGATCAACTATGTAGTAGCGAATTCATTCGCTGCGTTTCGCAAGCCAGCGAGCGCGAATAAATTCGCGACTACAAAGCGCGCGTTTCACTTATTCTTTATGCAACTAAAAGGAATTCTCCCCGCCATCGTCACACCATTTGATGAGCAGGATAAATTTAATACGCCTGCCTTCGAACGTCTGTTGTCATTCGTTTATGCACAAGGCGTCCACGGAATTTACGTCTGCGGACAAACCGGCGAAGGATTGCAACAACCAATTTCGCAGCGCAAAAAAGTAGCCGAAGCCGCTGTCAAATTCTCTCCGCCTGAAAAAATTGTCATGGTTCATATCGGTGCGATGAACACTGCCGACGCGGTTGATTTAGCCCGACACGCCGCGAGCATTGGCGCTCACGCGATCAGCGCGCTTCCGCCGATTGGGAATTATTCTTTCGCAGAAATCAAAGCGTAATACTCAACGATTGCAGCCGCCGCTGAAATTCCATTTTTCATTTACTATTTTCCGGCCTTTGCTGCCGCGATAAATAAGGCTGAGCAAATTTTAGAACTCTGTGAAATCCCCAATGTTCAAGGGCTGAAATTCACGGACAACGATCTTTTCAAAATGTCCGAGATTAAAAAAAGTGGAGCAACAATTTTTTACGGTACAGACGAAATGCTCACCGCCGGATTAGTCATGGGAGCGGACGGAGGCATTGGAAGTTTTTATAATGTGATGCCTGGATTATTTGTAAAACTCTACGAACACACACAGCGCAACGAATGGCAGGAAGCGCAAATCATTCAAAAACAAATCAACGAAATCATCGCGATTGGTTTGCGCTATCCGGTGCAAACTTCCGTTAAGGCGATGTTGCAACGAATGGGATTGGATTGTGGAAAGTGTGTTTTCCCGCGTCGTTGGCTGACTCCTGATGAAGAAAATGAGCTGGATGTTTTATTAGCAGCACTTCCTGAAAACCCCTTGATTCGTGTATGAAAGCCTCGCGTTATGTTTGGATTTTAGTCGCGCTGCTGTGGGGCGTAGGTCTCTTAAATTATCTGGATCGCCAGATAATTTTTTCGTTATTCCCTTTACTTCGCGTTGAATTCAAAGTTTCGGATGCGCAGCTTGGATTGCTGACACCCGCATTTTTATGGATTTATGGCGCGCTTAGTCCCTTGGCCGGATTCCTGGCAGACCGATTCAGTCGCAAAAAAATTATCCTTGTCAGCCTCGCAGTCTGGTCAATTGTGACGTGGCTGACAGGCTACGCCAGCAGTTTTTCACAGTTGTTAAGCGCACGCGCATTAATGGGTATCAGTGAAGCGTTTTACATCCCCGCTGCACTTGCGTTGATTGCGGATCATCACTCTGAACGCACTCGTTCGTTAGCGATTGGTTTGCATCAAAGCGGTTTATATTTGGGAGTGATTTTAGGCGGCTGGCTCGGCGGCAGAATCGGCGAGCAGTTCGGTTGGCGTACAGCTTTTACGGTGTTGGGAATCGTTGGTGTTGGTTATGCGGCAGTATTATTTTTCGGAATGAAAGAAGCGACCGAGTCCGATCAAAATTTATTTCCAGTGCGCGAGAAATTGAAGTTACTGGATGCTCTGAAAATTTTATTTTCAGTACGCAATTACTGGTTGCTCGGTTTAGCATTCACTTGCTTTTCGATTGCCGGATGGATTGTCCTGACGTGGATGCCTCTATATTTATTCGAACATTTTCGAATGAGCTTAACGCAGTCCGGATTCACTGCTACGTTTTATATTCAAGTCGCCGCCTTCGCCGGAATTTTAGGTGGTGGATTCATTGCTGATCGCTGGAGTCGTAAAAATCACAGAGCACGCTTGTTTCTTCCAGCTGTTGGTTTTTTTGCCGGATGTATTTTTCTGTTTTTGGTTGGCTGGACTTCCTCAACAACAATTTTGATCAGTGGATTATTGGTCTATGGGCTGAGCCGTGGTTTGATGGATTGCACTGCAATGCCAATTTTATGCCAGATTGTACCGGAAAATTTACGTGCTACCGGTTACGGAATTTTCAATCTGGTTGGTTGCATCGTAGGCGGCACCATGGCGGCTCTCGCGGGCTTGCTGAAAAATTCGATCGGGATTAGCGGGTCGCTCCAAATTTCTGCACTGATTCTTGCGATCGCAGGATTTGCTCTTTTATCTATTCGTCTTAAAAATTATGAAGCCTAAATTTCAAATGCCAGTGATCCTTTTTATCCTTACATTTTCGCTTTTATCATTCGCGCAAACACCGAAAGATCTAATTCAATCCATCGAAGTCACGACTCTCACTAAAGGACGCGATGGTGGCACGACGTGGTTTTTACCCCGTGTTTGCAGGCTTCCGCGCACAGCGTTCATGACCTTGCAGGAAATTACCGGCTCTGATTATTACGGCCCCGTGCACTGGAGCGAATCCACCGACAACGGGAAAAATTGGACAAAGCCGCTTCCCATTCCCGGTCTGGGGAGAAAACCATTTCAAGGTGACATCGAAGAAGCCGTCAGCGATGTGTTGTCCGAATATCACGTGAAGACAAAAACACTGCTGGCACTAGGCGAAATTGTGTATTACCGCGAAGGGAAATATTTTCCCGAACAGCCGCCACGGTATCCTGTTTACATCACACGCGACGAAAAAGGGAATTGGTCAGAGCGCAAAAAACTGGAATGGAACGATCCGCGCAACTCCGCGATTTATTCTGTCGGCTCTTCGCAATTCGTAATTTTGCCGAACGGAGATTTAATTATCCCTGTTTCGTTTCGTCCCAAAGAACGCAATGATTTCGCGGTCACGACGCTGCTTTGTTCCTTCGACGGCAAAACCATCAAAGTCAAAAAAGTCGGCACTGAACTCAACAACACCGTCAAGCGCGGCTTGCTGGAACCGCAATTAATCAAGCTCGGAAATGTATATCTCCTGACAATTCGCGCCGAAGATGGCTACGGTTATGTCAGCACTTCGGCGGATGGATTGAATTGGTCAAAGCCCGTCGTGTGGGCGTGGGAAAGCGGCGAAGCGTTGACGATGTCCACGACACAGCAACATTGGCTGGTGCATTCAGATGCGTTGTATTTGGTCTACACGCGCAAAGCCGAAGCGAACGCGAATGTGATGCGATGGCGTGCGCCGCTTTATTTGGCGCAAGTGGATCGCGCTTCGCTGCGATTAATTCAAAAAACTGAGCGCGTAGTCTTCCCCTTAGTCGGCGACGGCATCAACGACCCGACGCACGTCCCGCACTACGGAAATTTTCATGTCGCCAATTTGAGTAAAGATGAATCCTGGATCACCGCAGGAGAGGTAATCCCCGCAAATTTTCGTGGCGATATGTTGATGGCGCGGGTGAAGTGGAAGAGTCCGAATCAGCTCCAAAAATAATTTCTTGTCGAAGTGATTTTGCGCTGGAAGTGCACCGGAAATTAGCCGGAGGTGAAGTGCAAGCGCAACCTCCGGTTACGAAGGATTTTTGACGCGCCCTGAAAGGTCGCCGGAAATCTTCAGTTTGAAAAAGCTGCCAAATAATTCATCAGTTTTGTAGCTCTGAGATAAATCGCAATATTCATCATCCCATCAAACTTATCGAATTGCCTTTCGTTTTCTATTGCCATTGTTATCATAAATTTCTCGACAATCAATAAAGTACGGATTAAGATGCACTTTCTCAATCATTGTCAGGTAAGCCCCGTGCGAACGCTGCTAATTTGAAGCCATCGTACCTCACATATTTATTTATAATTACGCTATTTTTCATATCTGGATAGTTGTGTGTATTTGCCATGGCTGTATAGGTATAGGTATAAAATGGAAGATTACTCAATTGAATCGGCAATAAGTCGGATTAATGATGCAAGAACAAAAGTATATTTTCAGGAAGTTTTCAGTTCGTACGTTAATGGAAATTATCGCTCAGCAATAGTGATGCTTTGGTCGGTAGTTATTTGTGACTTGATCTATAAACTTCAACATTTACGAGATATTGATAATGATTCTATTGCTAGATCAATCCTCGAGCGTATCGAACGAAAACAACAGGACAATCCTAAAAACCCTGAATGGGAAGCTGAGCTATTAAAGCAAGTGCGTGACAGAACGGAACTTTTAGATCATGCAGAGCATCAGAATCTTATTTATTTACAGGATAATCGCCATTTGTCCGCACATCCAGTTTTAGGAGAGTCTGATTTACTCTTCAGTCCAAATAAAGAGACCGTACGTGCAATCATAAGAAATGCCTTAGATGCTGTTCTCTTAAAGCCACCAATTCTTACCAAAAAGATTTCAGAGGCAATAGTTTTGGATTTAGCAGAGAAGAGAGATGTGCTAATCAAAGATGATGATTTGAGGCGTTATTTGGAGGCACGGTATCTTCGTAATTTAAAGTTTTCAATTGAATCACATTTATTTCGTACTCTTTGGAAATTTGTTTTTCAGTTAATGAACGAAAATACCAATATCAATAGACAGGTTAATTTTAGAACTATTAAAGTTCTTTATGTGAGACACCCCGCAGAAGTGAGGAGGTATATCGAAAATCACAGAGATTATTTCAGTAATATCAGTACAGGTGAGCCATTAAGTTATTTAATTGATTTTCTCGGAGAAGCACCTACTGTCTACAACCTCTTAAATGATTCAGCTAAAGTGCTGATTAATAATATGTTAAGCGGTAATTTAAATTTATTTTCATCAGCTTATTTCTTAAATGAGAGTTTTCAAAATCATCTCGAACAGATTAAGTTAAAGATCGTGGAGGAGGGAAGATTAGCTACTTATGATAACTCGTTAATTCAAGGAAAAACGTTTAGTTTGCTATATGGTGTGTCAGTAAATGAAAGATGTGAGGCATCCGTTCTTGATATTGCGATTGAATCATATGTTAGAAGTGCAAATTTTGATGATGCGAATTACGCATTTAATAATTTGATTGCGCCTTACCTCTCTAAGTTTTCAAAATCTCAATTAACAACCTTACTTGAAGGTATTGAGGGCAATGACCAAACGTGGCTTCGTAAGAAGGCGCAAGTTGATCACAAACAATTAAAAGAACGATTTGATCAGGTATTTGATGAGGGCTTTGATTATTCTGTATATCCTAACTTTATGAGGCAAAGACCAATATTAAAGATTTGAAATTCTGATCGGACATCAACTGTAAAGCTAAGGTTTTACGAATTATTTTACAATACTCGCCACCCCATATTTCGCCGCCTCTTCCTTCGCTAATCTCATCTCCGGTAAATCCTCATCTGCCTTTTTATGGTTTTGCAATTAGGCGAAAGCCAATTCATTAGCAGGTTGATGAGAAGCGATAATCAAATCTTCTGGCGCAATCCCCGACTGAATTAATTCACGTGCAACTTCGGCATCCGTTGCATCGCGCTCTACATGCACTTTGTTTTCAGCGATACGAAAATGCATGACAACGTCGTGAACGCGGCGCGATTTTTCATTCCAGCCAATATCCAGAACTAAGAATTCATCTCGTTCGGCGTCGTGGATAGCACAGGTATGGATGTGA
>JAYTCQ010000163.1:0-6196 GCA_043736395.1 Blastocatellia bacterium
TTTTTTGTTGCCGAAATTTTGCATAGCTGCTACTCTCGGTATTCCTACTTCAGCCCCTTCTTCAATTAATTAACCCCCCTTCAGGAGCAACATGCTAAAGAAAATAATTGTTCTTACCTTACTTGTTTCAATGGTTGGAAATGTAACTGTTTTTGCCGGGCTGAGCAGCAAAAAAGCTGCTTATCAGGGAGGCACCACAAAAGATAAAGACTTCGCTGGAGCCAAAGAAGGCGTCGAAGGAAATTTCATTATCAACGATGAAGCCGCCTTGAAATTTGATTACGAAATCAATAAAGTTAAAAAGACTTATTCAATTCCCTACAGCCAATTTATTGATGTCGAGTACGGTCAAAAAGCCGGACGTAGAGTTGGCGCAGCGTTGGCAACGGCGATTTTAATCAGCCCCGTCGGACTGTTTTTACTCTTCTCAAAAAAGCGGAAACATTTTGTAACGATTGGATATAAAGGCGAAGACGGAAAAGATCAGGTCGCGATTTTTGAAGTTGGCAAAGATATTATTCGTGAATCGTTGGCTGTTCTGGAAGCTCGTTCGGGCAAGAAAATTGTCTATCAGGATGAGGAAGCTAAAAAATCCAGCAGTAAAGGGAAGTGATTTTTTGACTGGAGCGCAAGCGTCCCGCTTGCTGAGCAAACGCGTAAAACGCCGCTCGCGAACCGTGGCGAGCGAGTCGCTTTATCTTTAAGGTATCTCCTCGCCACTGCGTTTGCGACGCTCGCGCTGGCAAACGCAGCAAGCAGGATGCTGGCGCTCCCAGACTACCCTTCGGTTCCGGCTTTTGTTTTTGTGCCAAATCCTTCCTTCAGCGTCGCCTTAAAATAATCTCGGTTCATTCGCGCAATAAAATCCATACTGATTTCTTTCGGGCACGCGGCTGAGCAAGAACCAATGTTCGTACAAGCTCCGAAACCTTCTTCGTCCATCGTGGCTACCATATTCAATACTCGACGATGACGTTCGGGCTGACCTTGTGGCAGGACGCCGAGATGACCAACCTTTGCGGCCACGAAGAGCATCGCTGAGCCATTTTTACAGGCCGCTACGCACGCGCCGCAGCCGATGCACTGCGCAGCATCCATTGCCTGGTCGGCATCAACCTTGGGGACGAGGACGGCATTTGCGTCAGGTGCGGCTCCGGTCGGAACGGAAATATATCCGCCGGATTGAATAATGCGGTCAAAGCTGGTGCGGTCTACAACTAAATCTTTAATGACGGGAAAAGCCTTTGCGCGCCACGGTTCAATCATGATGGTGTCGCCATCTTTGAAGCTGCGCATGTGAAGCTGGCAAGTGGTACAAGCATCAAGCGGACCGTGCGGAGTTCCGTTAATGACGAGCGAGCACATCCCACAAATTCCTTCGCGGCAATCGTGATCGAAGGCGATAGGCCCTTCATTTTTACTGCTTAATTCTTCATTGACGACATCCAGCATTTCTAAAAAAGACATATCCGGGCTGACATCTTTGGCTTGATACGTCACCATTTTTCCAGCTTCAGAAGCGTTTTTTTGTCGCCAAACTTTTAAAGTCAAATTCATCTGAATATTCCTGTTTCACTGGGAACGCCCGCATCCTGCGGGCGAATCCGTACTACGCTCACACTTTTCATCGCAGTTAATTCGCCCGCCACGGTTTCGCCCGCAGGATGCGGGCGTTCCCAGTTAATTTATTTATAACTTCTGGTAGACATGTGTACTTCCTCGTATACCAGATTTTCTTTATTGAGTTCAGGGAAGCTGTCTACGCCTTTGTGTTCCCAGGCGGCGACATACGAAAATTCTTCGTCTTTCCGCAGAGCTTCGCCGTCTTCGGTTTGATATTCTTCGCGGAAATGTCCACCGCAAGATTCTTCGCGGTGCAGCGCGTCGTAGCACAACAGTTCGCCGAATTCCATAAAATCAGCAACCCGTCCGGCCTGTTCGAGCGACTGATTTAATTCTTGATTATCGCCCAAAACATTGACGTTTTCCCAGAATTCCTGGCGCAACGCTGGAATCATTTCCAGTGCTTCCTTCAAGCCTTTTTCGTTACGACCCATGCCGCATTTGTCCCACATGATTTTGCCCAATTCACGATGAAAATCACGGGGAGTCCGTTTGCCGCGAATCGAAAGCAATTTATTGACGCGGTTGTTGATTTCTTCCTCGGCTTTTTTGAATTCGGGATGATCTTCGCTGGGGCGATTTTTCGGATTTGACGCGAAGAAATTTCCGACTGTGTACGGAGCCACAAAATATCCGTCAGCCAAGCCCTGCATTAAAGCCGAGGCTCCGAGGCGGTTAGCACCGTGATCGGAGAAATTCGCTTCACCAAGCACAAACAGTCCGGGAACATTGCTCATCAAGTTGTAATCTACCCATAATCCGCCCATCGTATAATGTACGGCAGGGAAGATGCGCATCGGTTGTTGATAGGCATTTTCTCCCGTGATGCGCTGGTACATATCGAACAAATTTCCGTAGCGTTCACGGATTTTATCTTCACCTAAGCGTTTGATCGAATCGGCGAAATCGAGATAGACACCAAGCCCGCCGGGGCCGACGCCGCGGCCTTCGTCGCAGGCTTCTTTTGCCGCCCGCGAAGAAATATCACGCGGAGCCAAATTGCCGTAACTTGGATATTTGCGCTCTAAATAATAATCGCGTTCATTCTCTGGAATTTGATTGAACGGACGATTGTCGCCAGGTTTCTTTGGAGCCCAGACGCGTCCATCGTTGCGGAGCGATTCCGACATTAACGTTAATTTTGATTGATGATCGCCGCTGACGGGAATGCAGGTCGGATGAATTTGCGTGTAACAGGGATTTGCAAACGTTGCACCTTTTTTATAAGCGCGATACGTCGCTGTAACGTTGCAACCCTGTGCGTTCGTCGAAAGAAAAAAGACGTTCCCGTATCCGCCGGTGGCCAGGATCACAGCATCGGCTGAGTGCGATGAAATTTTTCCCGTGACCATATCGCGGACGACAATCCCTTTCGCGTAGCCGTCAATCATGACGACATCCAGCATTTCGGTGCGTGGGTACATTTTGACCGCCCCGGCTCCGATTTGTTTGCTGAGGGCTTGATAGGCTCCAAGCAATAATTGTTGCCCTGTTTGTCCGCGAGCATAAAACGTCCGTGAAACCTGTGCGCCGCCGAAAGAACGATTCGCAAGCGTCCCGCCGTATTCACGAGCGAAGGGAACTCCCTGTGCCGCGCATTGGTCTATGATATTTACAGAAACTTCGGCGAGGCGATGAACATTGGCTTCGCGGGCGCGGAAATCGCCGCCTTTAATGGTGTCGTAAAACAGGCGATGCACACTGTCGCCGTCATTTTGGTAATTTTTTGCGGCGTTGATGCCGCCCTGCGCGGCGATAGAATGCGCACGTCGCGCACTGTCCTGATAGCAAAACGCTTTGACGCCGTACCCAAGTTCAGAAAGCGAGGCCGCCGCTGCCGCTCCGGCAAGTCCGGTGCCGACGACGATGACTTCGTATTTGCGTTTGTTCGCCGGATTGACGAGCTTCGCATCCTGCTTATATTTGCTCCACTTCTGGCCGACTGCGCCGGAAGGAATATTTGAATGTAAAGTAATAGCCATATTATTTTTTACTTAACCAAGCCAGTCATAACTGCAATAACAATTGCGCAATTTCCGACAAAGATCGCTGCTGCCCCAGCCTTAGCGGTAAGGCGAATGGCCTGATCGTACGCGCCATTTTTGATGCCTAATGATTGAAACATTGAACCGATGCCGTGGCTTAAGTGCAGGCACAGAAGTGCCATTGCCACTAAATAAACCACTGAAACAATTGGATTGCTAAAGCTTTGCACCACCATCTGAAAGACATCATGGTTTCCGGCTGGATCACGCAGCATCAAGTAGTCAGGATTCGTTACACCAACGGTGAAATGCAGTAGATGATAAATAATGAAAGCCAGAATAATGGTACCGCTGATCGCCGCTGTTCGCGAAGATAGAGCGGATGCGACCGGTGGTTTTCCATTGTCATAACTGACCGGACGCGCTCTTCTATTTCGTAAAACCAATTGAATCGCAGTGATGACATGCAGCAGGGCGATGGTCAGTAATCCAAGTCGAGCGCCCCACAGTAATGGCGGTTTTGATTTAAGCAAATGGGCATATTCATTGAGCGCTTCCGCTCCGCTAAAGACCTGTAAGTTCCCAAGCATATGAATAATGACGAAGGCAAACAGGCCTGCCCCGGTGATCGCCATAATATATTTTTTGCCTAAAGTTGAGTTGAAAAATCTTGATACAATGTTCATTGGAAAGTACTTTGAAACTTCCTTGGTTGTTCACACCGCAGAATCTACTTTTGAGTTTTTTTGAATTTCCAGCCTAATTGAGTTCTACATTGTTCGGACTTCGCCCTCGCTTGTCAATTGTCGCAGATAGCTTTCCAGCTTTTTTTCGCCAATCTTCGGTGCAATACAATCGTTCGTGTTAACAAATATTCCGAAATCGAGGAACTCAAAAAGTCTGCGATCAAAATATGCCAGCGGTTTGATCAAAAAGCGGAACAAGCCAACCGGATACGAAATAAAACGAGGCTTTTTATTCAGAGCTTCAAAGCATAGTTCGCCCAACTTGCGCCGAGTGAATACTTCCGGCCCTCCGATATTGAATTCTGTTTCGTGGGACGTAATTGCTTTAAGACACGCCGCTGCGACTTCGGATTCGTGAATTGGATTCGTCAGAGCGCTGCCGTCACCAAACAACGGAATAATCCCTTTTCTCGCCATTTTGACAAATTCCGCAAAGATATAAAAAATCCCCGTCGGTCGAATGATGGCGTAGGCAAGTCCTGAATTTATCAATTCTCTTTCAAACGCCGCGTGTGCGCCGAAGTATGGGATACCTGCGTTTTCATTGGCTTTGAATACCGAGACGTAAATAAATTTTTTAACGCCAGCCCGTTTCGCTTCTGCTAATAAATTTTTGTTCGCCTGAAAATCTACATCAAAATAAGTCGCGTTCCGCTCTTTTGTCAGCCCTACATTTAAGCTTGCTCCAATCGAAGAAATTACAATTTCAATTCCATCGCAAGTACCTTGCAGCGAGTTTTTATCCCTGGCATCGGCTAAGAAAATCTTCGCGTCAGAGATTCCGGTTTCTGCAAGTCTTTTTGAGCTTCGTGCCAGCAGGTGGATTTTATGAGAGCTGGAATAAAGGGCTTTTGCCAGCTCTTTTCCGACTGCGCCAGTTGCTCCTGCCAGAAGAATATTTGACATAGTACCTCGCAAACATATACAAGATAACAATCCAGAATGTATTAGTAAAATAGAAAAAAATAATATTATCTATAAGCAACTCTTATAATAAAAGTTATGCATCTTGAAACTTTAAAGACGTTTTGTGACCTGATAGAAACCGGCAGTTTTTCCAAAGCAGCCGAAATTAATTTCGTTTCTCAGTCCGCTGTCAGCCAGCAAATCAAAGTTCTCGAAAACCGTTTTGATTGTGTTTTGATTGAAAGAAATTCACGCCGCAAGGTGGAACCGACTCCCGCCGGACGGCAGGTATATTCCGCCTCGCAGGAAATCATGCAACGATTCAAAGCGCTGGAATTAGAGCTGCAAGCTAAAGATCAAGCCATCGCTGGAACGGTTCGATTAGCCACTGTTTACAGCGTAGGGCTGCACGAACTGCCCCCGTACGTGAAGCAGTTTATTCAGCTCTATCCACAGGTCAACGTCCACGTCGAATATGCCCGGACAAATAATATTTATGAAGCCTGCCTGAATAATTCGATAGATTTTGGGATTGTCGCGATGCCTCAAAAAAAGCCGCAGCTCGAAGTCGTCCGTTTGCGCGACGCGGAATTAGTGTTGATTTGCAGTCCCGAACATCACTTGGCAAAGAAGAAAAAAGTGAAACTCAGTCAGATTCAGGATGAGCCGTTCATTGCCTTCGAAAAAGATATTCCAACCGGTAAAGAAATTGATCGAATTCTGAAAAATCATCGTGTGACGATCAGGAATGTCATGGAGTTCGACAACATTGAAA
Source organism: Blastocatellia bacterium (assembly GCA_043736395.1). Lineage (GTDB taxonomy): Bacteria > Acidobacteriota > Blastocatellia > RBC074 > RBC074 > JAFDVL01. The sequence goes on from JAYTCQ010000163.1 coordinate 6,036, forward strand.
CGATCAAACGATCTGTCGAAGCAGGGAATGGAATTTCTATTTTACCTGAGACCGTCGTAGCTTCTGAAGTTCGCACTCGGCAATTAGTGGCGTTGAAGTTTTCAGATGGAAAGTTTACGCGCTCGGTTGGAATTATTCATCGGAAGGGAAAAGTGTTTAGC
>JAYTCQ010000164.1:0-6164 GCA_043736395.1 Blastocatellia bacterium
CGAGGCAAGCAGACGCTCGCGCTCCAGTCTACTAATCTGCAAAATATTCTCGCAGTATTCTTACACCTTCACGAAACACTTCTGAATTTACAATCAAGCTCACTACCAAAAATCCTTCGCTCTCAAAATCAAAAAAATATCCCGGATGAACCAACAAATTGTGAGCCTGCAAAAGCTTCAAAATAATTTCTTCTTCCGTTTCAATTCTGGGGATTTCAATGACTGCGCACCATCCTCCTCCAACCTGTAGGACACGACAATTGGAATTCGTAAACGCCTCGCGCAGGAATTTAAAATTCTCTTCGACGCGTATTTTTATCGGTGCCTGTACTTCTTTTCTTGAAGCTAACCACGTAGGCGTAAAGACTTGTACCGGCGTATTCACCGATAGAAATGTATCCGCAATTAATTCTAACTTTTCCTGTGCTTCTGCGCATAAGGCCTGCTTTCCAAAAACCGCAATCCATCCTAATTTCATCTGCGGCAGCGCCAGCATTTTCGATAATCCATTCATCACAAACGTCAACGCCGGAGCTGATGAAAATTTCAAATTCGGCGATTCGTTATTTTGTAAGGCGTAATCAAAAAATACTTCATCAACCAGGATCGCTACATTTCGCATCGCGCAGATTGATTGCAATTTTTCCCATTCATCACCACTCAAATACGAACCTGTAGGATTATTCGGATTGACCACAACCACCGCTTTTGTCTTCGCAGTCATCGAATTTTCAAGGCTCTCGAAATCCAATCGCCAACCAAAAGTATGCGCATATTCCAATGAATACTGCCTAATTTTCACATTTTCCAGAACCGCTAAAAATTCAAATAACGGATAGCCGGGCTGCGGAACCAGCACTTCATTATTATTATTGCAGAGCAATTTGAACAGCCACGAATACGCTTCACTCGTCGAAGCAGTCAGGAAAATTTGTTCAGGAGAAATTTCCAGTGCGCGGGATTCTGAATAATATTTCGCGACGGCTTCACGCGTAGTCAGCAACCCACGCGGATCAGGTTGATAAATTAACGATTCAGAATTAATTAAAAATGGAAGTGAAAGTTTGAACCCGGCTTTGGTTGGATTCGCTTCGGTGAGGTCAAGAATTTGAGTTCCGGCTCGCTTTTTTTCTTCGATCAGCTGCGTGAGCTGATTCGTTTCCGTAGACCACTTGAAACGGGATGAGAACATAAGCTAACCGTTCGTAGTCCCGCCTTCAGGCGGAAAGTTTTGATGAACGAAACTTTCCGCCTGAAGGCGGGACTACGAACTCATACTTTCAGCACAGCCAAAAATGCTTCCTGTGGAATTTCGACTTTACCGACGCGCTTCATTCTCTTCTTACCTTCTTTTTGTTTTTCCAGCAATTTGCGTTTACGCGAAATATCTCCGCCGTAACATTTGGCAAGTACGTTTTTTCCCATCGCCTTCACGGTCTCACGCGCAATAACGTGATTGCCGATAGCCGCTTGAATCGGGACTTCGAACATCTGACGCGGAATCAATGTGCGCATTTTTTCGACTAACGCGCGGCCTTTGTTGTAAGCAAAATCTTTATGAACAATCAATGATAACGCGTCTACGGGTTCACCAGCGACTACCACATCCAGCTTCACCAAATTCGCTACGTTGTAGCCTTCCAAATGATAATCGAGAGAGGCGTAACCCTTCGAAATGGATTTCAAACGATCATAAAAATCCATGACGATTTCGTTGAGCGGGACATTGTACGTCAACAGCAATCGAGTCGGCGTAATGTATTCAAAACCTTTTTGAATACCACGCTTTTCATCAAGCAAAGATAGAATATTTCCTACGAATTCTTCGCTGGTCATAATCATCGCTTTGATGATGGGTTCTTCGATTTTGGCAATAGAGCCGGGATCAGGTAATTTCGAGGGATTGTCAACTTCGATGACATCGCCTTTCGTTGTCGTCACGCGATAACGGACGCTGGGAGCGGTGGTAATCAAGTCAATATTAAATTCTCGCTCTAAACGTTCCTGCACAATTTCCATGTGCAACAAACCTAAAAATCCGCAGCGAAAGCCAAATCCGAGCGCGAGCGAAACTTCCGGTTCATAAAAAAACGAAGAATCATTCAAGCGAAGTTTTGCCAGCGCGTCCCGTAATTCTTCGTATGCATGAGAATCGGTGGGATAGAGTCCTGCGAACACCATCGGCTTGATTTCCTGAAAGCCTGGAAACGGTTCTGCCGTCGGACGCGAAGCTTCTGTCACCGTATCGCCAATGCTGACATCTGCGACAGTTTTAATATTCGCTACAAAAAATCCAACTTCACCTGCAACCAATTGATCAATCGGACGCGGCTTCGGAGTCAACACTCCAATGTCATCAATATTGTGTTCAGTTCCCTGCTCCCACAAGCGAATACGCATCCCACGTTTCAGTACGCCATCAATCATTCGCACCATCACGATGACGCCGCGATAGGAATCAAACCACGAATCAAAAATCAACGCTTTGAGCGGGTCTTCAGGCATTCCTGCCGGTTCAGGAACATCACGCACAATCGCTTCGAGAATGTCTTCAATGCCAATTCCGTTTTTTGCGGAAGCCAGCACTGCATTATGCGTATTTAATCCAACCAGCGATTCAATCTGCTCCATCACACGTTCCGGTTCTGCGCCGGGCAAATCAATTTTGTTAATGACAGGAATAATTTCGAGATTGTTATCAATCGCTAAATAGGTGTTGGCAAGAGTCTGCGCTTCTACGCCCTGCGAAGCGTCTACGACCAGCAACGCACCTTCACAGGCGGACAGCGAACGCGAAACTTCGTACGAAAAATCTACGTGGCCGGGCGTATCAATCAAATTCAGAATGTAGTCCTGACCATCCTTCGCTTTGTAATTCAACCGAACGGCGTGAGCCTTGATCGTGATCCCGCGTTCACGTTCGAGATCCATCGCGTCTAAAACTTGTTCGGACATTTCACGGGATTCGAGCGCCCCCGTGGCTTCGAGCAAACGATCCGACAGAGTAGTTTTCCCGTGGTCAATGTGGGCAATGATTGAAAAATTACGAATAAAATTAGGCATAAAACAAATTCACAGAGTCAGCGTTGGAGCGAGAATAGTAAACCGATAGGATACTCTTTACAGGCGGGATTTTCAATCATGGAATGTTTGGAGGACAAGCTTTGGCTTGGTTTTACTTTGGTTTTACCTTGGTTTTACAATGATGGCTTCGGCAACCGCCAAACCAATTTCGGAATAACTCGCCGCATTCGGATGATAACCGTCGGCTGAAAACTTATCCGGCTGCGGATCGAAGTCTAGCGGGACATGAATGACGCCTTCCATCTGCTGGATAATTTGACGCGCCACTACATCGAATGTTTTTCCGCGCATCCCGAAAGCAAGTTGCAAAATTTTCGGCAGCAATGGAAATCCTCCGAACGGCGGAACGCCTACCATCACAATCGTAGCTTGCGGCGAATGCGCACGCAGGCTCTTGAATAAGGCGGTTAAGTTCGCATCCCAACGCCCTGTACGACTGAGCGAAGTCACGTCATTGACGCCGACAGAAACGACAAAAACATCAACTGGATTTTTGCTGAGAAGCGGAACCAGTTCCTTCAAAACACTGAACGAAGTCGCGCCAATTTTCCCGACGGCTTGCCACGAAATTTCCGCCTCCAAAATTCGCGCCAAATGTTTTGCCGTCGCGCCTGCCAGAGCATTATCGGCACTTCCCGCACCAACTCCCTCGACAATCGAATCACCAATGGCAACCAGTGAAATTCTTTTCCCGTTACCTACGACGCCAGACGTTTCGCCGGATGCTGCGCCAAAGCGAGGAGCCGTTCGCTTCAGCCTAAGCCCCTGCGGAATGCCGAGCGGCAGCAGGCTCCAGAATAGAATTCTTTTCATCATACAGTAACGCTCTAAGTACAAACTTCAGTTTGCCAAACGCCGCGTTTCGCTGGCGCTTGCACGCTGAAGCGTGTACTCAGAACGGCTATTTCAGCTCCCAACGTTCCCCGAAAAATCCGGCATTCACAACCTTTCCAACCTTATAAACAGTCGGCGGAGTTGTGATGTCAATAATCACCCAATCCGGCAATTTTGCAGTCTGTTTCGCATTCGTCAAGATGTCAGTTTCGCGGAAGGTGAAGCCGGAATTGAGGACGATGTAGCGATTTGGATTTAGCGGATTTGGATAAATCAAAATCGGAATATGAGATGCAGATGGGTAGCTTTTCTCGCCAACCTTAATTATTCCGCGCGCCCATTCGATCTGCAATAACGACCAAATACTTTCAGTAATTTTATTACTCGTAGCATCACCCCATAAAATCAAATTACTATTCGTAATATCTTCCAAGGTAACTTCGTCATCATTTTTTACCAAGGCTTCACCACGAAATTGCGATCTCCATTGACTGATCGCACGTTCCAATTCTGCATTTACCCATGAACTGATTGCGTCATTCTCTGCTTTGCCCGTTGGTCGTACAAAAATAAAATGATCCATAAAGGCATCGTCAATGGGGCCTTGTAAGCCATGCTCTTTTTGACGCCAGCGAAAAGAAAGCGAAGGCAAGGCGGTAGAACTTGATGGTGCCGTACTTCTGTTTAAAGGAAAGCTTAAGATCCCAGAAGCACCGGTCAAGAGGTACATCGGTTCATTTGGAGTCGTCCATTCATTATTTAATTTAATGAACGTAGCTTTCCACGAACGGTCGGACTCAACCAATCCGGCTTCAAGTTTTTTTCCGTCAACGATCACAGTCGGATTCGTTGTTACACTGAAGTAACTTAACCCCGAGGGCATCTCCAAACTAAATGCAGAAACATTTTTCGTCGTGACATTCACCGTCGTCGCATCTTTAATTTCCGCATCAACCGTCGCCTTCTCCCAATGCTGTTCCAACCCATCCACCGTCACCCAAAACATTTTGTTATACCGCAACGTATACGTCGTAAATTTCACATGCATCGGAATCGGATTACGACCTTTTGACACAATAGAATCGATACGTTTGCTGATTTCCGGGATTGAATCGGGATGATATTTATGTTCTGTTTTCGGCCCGATGATGTGCGTTAATTCGATGCCCTCTTTTTTCATCTCACGAGCCATCACATCCGCTGCTTGTTTTTGACGATCAAGCTCCCCGCTGTAGGCGACGACCGGGAGATTGAAAAAATTTCCGGCATAGCTTGAAGCATTCGTTAAATTCCATAATTTTTGCTCGTAGTCGGGAATGTCTTTCAAATCCACTTTTGTGTATTCTGCCGTTTCTACAAAACCTGCTCCCGGAGCAGACGATGCCCACAATCCAGCATGATGCGCAGCCAGATGCCACGTTGCCGCGCCGCCCATCGAAAAGCCGCGTACGGAAATTCTGTTCTCATCAATCTGGTAATGCTTGCGAATATTTTCGAGAGCCTCAAACGTATCCACTTCGCCCGCGAATTTATTCGCGTTGCAATACCGCCCATACGGATGCAACACAAACGTATTCGGCGGCGTAAATTGTCCAGGATTTTTTTGGCGGTCGGCGATGAAATTAATTTCCGTCATCGTCTCACTGCGTCCGCGATACCAGATGTCGAGGCGATATTGAAACGGCAAATTCGGCTGAAAAGTGGGAGGCACAACCAACCCGTAAGGCTGCACCGAACCATCAATTTTCGAAACATAGCCGCGCACGACTAATCCCGTCTGCGTCGTCCACGAAGGCTTTCCGGCGCGTAATTCTTTTGCTCTTTCCATTCCCTGTTTGAGCTGCGCCTTCGCGAGTGGAATTTCTTTAAGGTTTAAAATTTCGTTGTATTTCAGCGCATAATGCACAGCATTAAAAAATATTTGGACGTCTGGCAGCAGCTCCAATAATTTAGGCTTGTCTTTTAATTCTAATTTGAGCGTGTCAATTTCTTTGCCAAGCGCAGCGACCCCGGATTCAAGTTCTGCGCGATCCGCCGCAGGAATTTCTACGCCAAGCGGAGGAATCGGGCGCATGACCTGTGAAGGCATTTGCGCGTACGAGAGAGTAAGAAATGTAAAGAAAAAGAATATTGAAATTAACCGTTGTGCCATTTTCTCTCCTAAAAAATTGAACCTAAATAATAACCAAAATGCTACGATTACAGGCGTCAAGAGTACAAGCTTTAGCTTGTTTCTTCAGTCTAAA
>JAYTCQ010000165.1:0-4169 GCA_043736395.1 Blastocatellia bacterium
CCTTGCGGTGAAATTCTGAACAAAATTTTTCTCTTACATGAGATTAGAAAATATAGCGCATCGCCAATTGCACTACGCGCGGATTGTATTGAATTGCCGTTCCTGTGATTCGAGCAAAAGCCGGATCAGCGCTGTTCGTATTCGGAAATCCAAATTGCACGTGATTGAAGGCATTGAACATTTCAGCACGGAATGAAAGGCGATGTCCTTCAAATGGCAATTTGAAATTTTTGTACATCCCCAAATCTACATTCGCCGTCCCGTCAACAAAGAAGGTGTTGCGACCAACTGTATTCTTTCCGAAATCCGCTGGCGTTGCTTGTCGGAAAGCAGTGATCGGCAACAACTGCTGCGCTGTATTTGGATCATCAATGCTTCGTCCTAAAATTGAAGGATCAGTAATCACTGGTCTTTCAGCGAACGTATCAAAATTTAAATCCAGCGTATTTCCGATGACAGTAAATGGTGTGCCGGATGCCAAGCGAATGACCGGAGCAATTTGCCAGCCGCCGAAAACCTGTCCCAGAAATCCCTGTTGCTTACGCATAATCGGCAATTGGTAAGACGCAAAAATCGTCATGCGATGACGTGTATCAAATCGTGATAAGGAACGCGCTGCGCGAGTGTCATTACCATTTTGATTGGAATCACCCGCGCCGACAGCCGTCGCCTCGGACGTAGTATCAATTGACTTGCCCCACGTGTAAGAATTCCTGAATGACAGCCCATTGCTGTATGCCTTGTCCCATTCTAATTGCAATCCGTGATAGTAGCTCCACGCTCCGTTAGATACCACGGAGTTAGTTGTATAACGCGGATCAGGACGGCGTTCATTGCTACGTGGGAGGCGAAAGCTGACTTCGTTATTGGCAATCGGGACAGCTACCGGACAAGCTGCCGTCACTGCCAATCCGAAAGAACCTGTCCCTGCGCATAGAAAATCAGCCGCGACTTTGTTGATGTTCACACCACGTAAATCCGGGAAGCCAGCCGCTGGTGCATTGAATGGATGATTCACCACTGTGAACCCGCCATCAAGCGGCGACACGGGCAAATTCCCCAAATTATAGCGTAACAATCCGATCCCACGATTTCCGGTGTAGGTGGCGCGAATCTTTGATTTGAAAGGCATTTCGCGCTCAACCGTCAAACTCCATTGCTGTGTGTACGGCATTTGCAAATCTGGATTCACGACGGTTAAGGCTACCCGTGTCGTCAGGTTTCCCGGCGTGAACAAAAAATTATTGGTTGGATCAGCAATGTTCAGGCTGTTGCTAAAACTGAGCAATGCAGAGTTCGGCGGATTGAAACGAACGGACGCGCCAGTCTGCGAGAATACTGATTGGAACAAACGACCGTGGTAAATTCCGTAGCCACCACGCACCGAAGTTTTCCCGGCTCCACCTGTTAATTTGCCCAGAAAACCGCCCCAGGTTGGCATCCACGCAAAGCCAACACGCGGTTCGTAATTATTATTGTCGTCAGAAAAACCGTATTCAATTCGCTGCTGCTTTTCACGCGGAGCCGAAACGAATTCCCAGCGGATGCCTAAATTCAGCGTCAGATTGCGCCGTACTTTCCAATTATCCTCGGCATAAAAATTCGCTTCGTTCATGCGGTTTTCCAAAAAGAACGGGCCATAACCTTTTTGGAAACTTGCCACACAACCGCGCAGCATTTGATCGTACGGCGTCGCCAGCGTCGTGCCTCCGCAAATACGATTGAAGGTATAAAATCCGCGCGAAAAATTATCCGCTCTGTCATTCAACTGTTGGAAGCGAACATCCGTGCCTGCTTTGACGGAATGGTTGTTACCGAAAATCGAAGTGACGTTGTAAACGTATTGATGATCGGTTTGGAACCGATTGATGGGGAAATTTCCCGCATTGCCGATAATCGCGCCGGAAACAGGGCTGGCGGTGAACCGTACAATCGGCGTGTCATTCCCGGCTTTGATCCCAACTAACGTTGTGCGCAAGCCCAAACCGTAGCGGAATTCGCCAACCGTTTTCGGCGTAAAAAGATGCGTATAGGTCAACCCGATATTTTGCTGTTTGTTATTTTGATCAGTGGCTTCGCCCACAATGACGTCGTCATTCTGAAAACGCTGACGAGTGTATTGATACCGCAACGTCAATGAATCGCCTTCACGAATTGTGTAATCCAGTCGTCCTGAATGGTCAGACAAGGGACGATTAAATCCGATGTCGCCAACGTAGGTGCGATTGCTGCGTGAATCATTCGGCGTCAGATTTGACGGGAAACGAGCAATCAGGGCTTGAATAAAAGCGCGATTCGCGGGCGTATCATTCGCCGCCGCCAGTTGTGGTGTGCGTTCCGTTGGCAACAGCAAATCCCGTGTATAGCCCAGTGCGCCGCCTTCTCGCTTTTGATCAAAACTGCCGAAAAAGAAAAGGCGATCTTTGAGAATTGGCCCACCAATCGTGAAGCCATATTGATTACGACGGTTAACAGGTTTTTTCACTGTTCCCGGCGTGAAATAGCTTTTCGCATTCAAAGCGCTGTCCTGATGAAATTCGTAGACATCACCGTGAATTCTGTTCGTACCGGATTTCGTTTGTACCAGAACAACTGCGCCGTAGCCGCGTCCGAATTCTGCGGTAAAATTATTGGTGATGATCTGAAATTCGCGAATCGTTGAAAGCGCTGCTCCCTGCCGATTTTGATTTTCGGAGGAGTCGTCATTGTTCACACCATTGATTTGAAAGGTCGCGCCGCGTGTGCCCGTGCCGTTAAAATTGATAGATGAACCTGATGAAGTTGTTGGATTGTTTTGTCCCGAAGTCGGGTTTTCCTGAAAGCCTGTGAAGACTTCCGCCAACGACAAAAAGCTGCCTGGATTCGATGTCGGCTTATCAATGATTGCCTGTGATCCGAGCGATTGTTTGACCTCAGCATCTGTCGTATTAATCGGCGCGGATTCTGCGGTAATCGTGACTTCTCCGCTGGCCGAAGCGGGCTTGAGTTCAAAATTTCCATTCGCAGTTTGATTCAAAGTAATGTTCAAACCATCAAGCGTAACTGTCCCAAATCCATTGGCTGAAATGGTCACACGATAAATTCCGATAGGTAAAAATGTAGCGCGATAAAATCCTTCAGTGGTAGTGGTCGTTTTACGCTCCTGACCGGTTTCAGTATTTTTGACAAGTACCTGCGCGCCAGGAATAACGGCTCCCGTTTGATCGGTGACACGACCTTCAATTGATCCAGTAACAGTTTGCGCTATCGCTGAAAAGCATAAGAAAACACACAAAAATAAAGTAACAAAAAGACGGCAAAACATCTTAACCTCCAGGTCAGAATCGGTTTAATGCAGGGGAAATGGGAGAAGAGGATAATAGGCTGAAGGATAGCTTTTTGGCAAGAAAACAAAAATAGGGCGATGGTTGCCCATTGCCCGTATTAGTAAGTAATTGAGAGAGTCTAACAGAACAAATTTTTGGCCGACTTAGTAGCGACGATTTTCTTTACCCTTGTGATAAATAAATCCGCCTACGCCACCCGCAAGTCCGCCGATCACCGCACCTTTACGTCCACCCAACAATCCACCACCCGCTGCACCAATGGCAGCTCCGATTCCGGTGCGCTTCAGACCACGGGTCTTGCTTGAATCACCGTAATTATTGTAATTACCATTGTCGTATTCATAATCACGGCTGCGACGGTTGCGGTCATATTCATAGTCGCGGCTCGGGCGGTTACGATCATATTCATAATCGCGGCTTTGACGATTGCGGTCATAATCGTTGCCTTGATTGTAGCTGACTCCGCGTGCGCGACCCCGGTTGTAATTGTAATCCTGATTATTTGAATAGCCCGAATTACGAGTGCGGCAACGTGTTTGCGCGACCGCATCTGAAGATGCCAATGCCATCAAAAAACCTGCCATCAGAGCTAATGAAAAAATGGATTTGAGCATTAATTTATTCATAACGATTCCTCCGAAAAAATTAAGGATATTCTAATTATCCTCACTGTATTCCCTGGCTCGATCCTTTGTTGACATCCAACTTCAGGTCGGGTCACCCAATATATTACAATCCCTGTGCCACAGCCAATTCTGAGCTGCGTAAAGAGCGTAAATCATTGAATAATCTAGGCTTGATTAGATTAATTCAATTACCTTAAAGCTGCTGAAAAGCGCTTCT
>JAYTCQ010000166.1:0-5428 GCA_043736395.1 Blastocatellia bacterium
GTACGTTTTTAGAAAACTCGTACACGCGTCAACGCGTAACTCTAAACATTCCTCGCCACGATTCTTGCGCTCCAATCACAAATATTTCGCAGCGCAAAAATAATTATTGCATTTGGTATTCATCTGCGTATAATCCGCTCCGTCCAACACAATACAGCCAGTAGCCATAAAGTTTGCGAGCCTTACACGCATGCTATCGAAGTTAAATGTGAATGATGAATTTTCTGGTCTGCTGCGAAGCGAAGATGGGATTGCCACGTCAAGCGATGTGATGTTTTTCTATAGACTAATAGAAGGTTTGTTTATAGGAAAACAATTGGTCTGTAGCGAGACTTGTTTCTCCATAGACTAATTAATGTAATCCGTCTAATTCATGTTCGGCACTATGCGCTTTATAAGTCGGCGTATTTTGGAAGGAGAATAATATGTCTCAATATGTTGAAGAAGAACTTGACCAATTAGTAAATCAATTGAGCGATATGGCTGAAACCGTAGCCCGTGATGAAAATATCAGCAATTTCGATTTACGGCGCACACTTAGATTTCTTTCAAAGGTTATTCAAGTAGTTGAACAGGCTTTCCAAGATGTTCTATCTACATTGATTGAATTTAAGTATATTACTGCCGATGATTTACATTCGGGAAGATTAAAACAACTTGCCAAAGAGCTAGAACTTCTACAATCACGCAGCCGATACCGTGATGCCGAAGAAATCTGTAGCCGATTACATCATTTAGGAGATTTTTATCGCTCAGAGATACGCCCTATTACAGAACAACTGCCCGAAAATGAACTTTGGTGGGGCGTATTTCAACTATTAGATGAATATGAAGGGCGTATTATTATGTTGGTGCATCACTCTATCGGGAAGTTACAAAATTTGATTTCAGGAATGAATGTAACCGAAATTAGTTTGGTTGCTGCTCACGATGCCGAAGCAATACGGGAATCATTGAGTAAACTCAGGTCTTTGAACAGCCAAATTTTGGGACTTTCAGGTAACGTCGGACTCTTGGAAATGACAGAAGACCGAGAATCATTAAGCAGAACAAGATTAAATATTTATCGAGGAGATATTCAAATGGGAGATAACTACACGGTAGGGCAAGGCATAGCTGGTAGAAACGTCCACGCGCACGACATGACGTTTCAACAAGTTGGTAGTCAGATTGAAAAATCTATTGATTTACCGCAATTGGCTGAAGAACTTTCAAAGTTGCGACAAGAAATGAAGCAACAGGCGACTGAAGCAGAACATGATATTGCCGTAAGCGATATAGCTAAAGCTGAACAAGCCGCAAAATCGAAAGACACTTCTAAAATTGCAGAATATTTAAAGTCTGCTGGAAGTTGGACTTTAGAGATTGCATCGAAAATTGGAGTGCCTGTTGCGATAGAAGCTATTAAATTAGCTACGGGTATTAAATAAAATTGTTTTTGATTATAACCCCGTGCCGAACAATTCAATGAACGTGAGGGCGAAACAGCGACTTTGTTATCGCGTTGCTTTGTTTCCCTTAACGGGCTTGGCGGCGGTTTCGCCTCACGTCATCTCAAGCGTTTGGTACTCTTGGTGCCCTTAAAAAAACATTATGGATAACAAAGAAAACCAAGTCGAAGAATCTGAAGTTGATGTAAAGCTAGCCCCAACTTCTGAGATAAAAAAGCCTAAGCCGCCAAAGAAAAAGGCCAAATCGCGAAAGCGAAGTAAGAAGGCCGTGACAAATACGAATGGGAAAAGAGGTAGAAGGCCACTAGTCCCATTCCCAACAGTTCCATTGCAAACAGCTTTGGTGATAGCAGATGCGATTCAAGAACACGCCGCAAGCCAGAAAACCAGAAGGCTTACGTTATTTGAAAAACTTGGTCGTTCTCCAGATAGCGGTCCAAGTAGGTTGATGATTACAAACTCAAGTCGTTATGGGCTTACGCGCGGCAATTATACATCAGAATTTATAGAATTGACGGAACTCGGCGGTAAGGCAACCAGTCCCGAAATATCAGAAATCGAAAGGATCAAAGCAAGATTTGACATCGGAATTGATTCCATTCCACCTTTCAGTCACCTATATCAAAAAAATAGAAATGGCAGAATCCCTTCGCCTGAAATAATGCGTGATTCGGTAGCAGAATTTGGCATTGATGAACACGACCGTAAAGAGTGTGTCGAAATATTTCTCGAAAATGCAAAGCATCTTGGGCTACTTCGTACGATTGCAGGGGCTGAACGCCTTGTACCTATAGAACAAGTTATTGAGGAAGGGGGCGGTGCAAATAAGACAAACGGAATCGTCACACATTTAGAGCGCCAACCTGATAATCATATTGACCCCAAAGGAAAAAAGGACTGGAAACGAATTTGTTTCTTTATTGCCCCAATTGGAAATGAAGGGCAAGAAGAAAGAAAGCATTCGGACATGATACTTGAATCACTAATTACTCGCGGTCTCGAAGGAGAAGGCTTTGAGGTTATCCGGGCAGACCGCATCACTGATCCTGGTATGATTTCAGGGCAGGTCATTGAATATCTTTTACATAGCGCACTAGTCGTCGCCGATCTATCGTTTCATAATCCAAATGTATTTTATGAACTTGCTATTCGGCATATGGTTGGAAAACCAACCATTCATTTAATACGAAGCGGAGACCAAATTCCATTTGATGTCAAAGACTTCAGAACAATTGTTATCAATACTCAAGATAAATACGATTTAGTGGCTAAATTAGATACTTACCGTGCGGAAATAGCTAACCAAGTTAGAATAGCAATTGCAGGAGCCGAAAATGGCACTAATCCTATTAAAGCATTCGCTAGAAATTTATCAGTTAGTTATGGCTGATACGTACCGAACAGTTATTGCAACGAAGCGGCGTAACTGGTAGGACAATTTTCTTTTAATGCCACAATGCCGCTCGTTGAATAAATTGTTCGGCGCAAAAGACAGCGCGAACTAACAGTTCACGCTACTTACATCAGCTTCAGAAACGGGTGATAGACATAAATCTTCGAAAAATTTTTATCTAATCCGAAATGCCGTGCGATCACTAATGCTGGATTGAAAAACCATTCGCCGGGCACGGATTCCGGTTCCAGATTGTCGTACCAGGCCCATGGTGCGCGGGCTTTGTTTTTGAAGCCTTCCTGGCCTAAAAAATTCGTGCCGATCTTGCCGATTTTCTTTTCGACTTTGGTTTCTTTGCCGTCGGATTTCGCTCCCGTCACGGCGATTTTACCGTAGTCGAATTCTTCTCCGTACGTGTCATTCGTGCCGCCTTCAGCTCGCTTCCACAGCGTCTCCTGCATCGGAATTAAATCGTAGCTCAATGTCTTTCCACGCACTTCGTCGGCATCATCCGCTGCGCCTTTTGGTTCGTAAATTAACGTGCCTCTCGTTGATTTTCTGATTTGCTCGCGGCTGCCGGTGTAGCTGAAAACTCCGTGTCCTTTCGCTTCAGAAAAAATCATTGGATGCTGATCCTGGAGGTCAACGATTTCGCCGATATTTGAACGCGTATTTGTCGTTCGATATTTGTAAAAACGGTTATGCGCCATCGTCTCAGCGTAGACGACTACGGCATCGGCGAAATTCGTGCCGCGCTTTTCGGCTACGACTAAACAACCTTCCAAATCATTTTCGTGGGACAGCGCGATGTCATCGGCGAGGCCGCCGGTCGGGTCTTTTCCGGCGCGTCGAATTCCCTCTTTGATGAGCGCGTCAAGAATCGAACTATTGGCTTTGCCGCCTTTGTAATCTCTGGGGTGAAAGGTCGCGTAGCAAATAAAATAATGTGTCGTCGTTTCGATCAATGAGTAATAAACATAGGCTCGCAGGCGATGTTTGCGGTTGTCGAGGTTGTCCCAGTTGTTGTCGCCGTTCCAGTCTCCGTCGAAGTCAAAATTCGTAATGTAATCAGCACGCGGTTCATCACCCAGACATTGATAAATGATGGGAGCGAATTGTTGCGCGATGGATTTTTCACGTTCCGGGCGCATCTTGGAGTTTTGCGCGAAGCACGCAGTGGCGATCATCAGCATCAATACACATCGAAGCATTACTCAAGGTCCTCCAGCGATTCGAAAATTAAACTACTTGATTTTGATGCAGGAATGATACGTGCGGTGGGATGGGACTACAAATTTTGTGACGAGACATGATTAACAAGATGAACAGGATGAAGAAAAATTGCTTATGCGGTTTGCAGATGAGTGCGCCAACCGACACTAGGCATTGCGATGATTGTCGATGGTTACGCAATCAAAATCTTCCTTTTCCCGTGAAATAATTAAAAATGAACAATGGCGAATGAATAATGATTCATGAGTCGCATCCAACGGAAAATTGCTATAGCTACTGGTCTTCGTAAATCCTGTTCATCTTGTTAATCATATCGCAACTTCATTCTTACCACTTCAATTTGGCAGGGAAAAATTCTGAGACTAACTCTTCATAATACCCGCGCAGCTCTTCGAAATTTGGTTCGACTTCGACTTTCGAATACAAATCGTACGGATTAAAAGCGTGAACGGATTTCAGCATTTCATGATCGCGTGGTGTCAGCAAATGTCCGTACTCGCCTTCACGATGGATGACGTAGCACGAGTGATAACGCAGCATCCATAACGCTTCTTCAGGCAAATAATTTTTCACGACCTGATATAAATATTCGTCGTGTCCCCACGAAAGATGAACGTTATCCAGCCCGCATCCGGGTTCATAAATTCCATTCGGAGTATTCAGTTTTGGATTCTGCGAATCAGGATTTTCAGCGAACAATTCCGAATAAACAATCTTTTCAGAGAAAGCGCAGCCGACCGGATTTGTATCGCCGACGACCGCCCATTGCGGTTCATTAAATAAGCACAAAACTTTGCCGAGATCGTGGATCAGTCCCGTCAAAATAAACCAGCGCGGATGCCCGTCCTGTCGAATGGCTTCGGCGGTTTGTAGGGCGTGAACGATTTGCGGCAAAGCCAAATCAGGATCGCTGTCATCAACCAATTGATTCAACGATTCCATCGCTTCCCAGATGCTCATCTCGGCACGATTGAGTTGACCGTAATTGGCTTTTTGCGCAAGAACGAAATCAAGCGTTTGCTGGCGGTGATTTAAAGTGTACAGCTCTTTGACGCTGCTGCGAGTTTCGGCTTCGTAGTTGCGATAATTATCCGGCGCTTTGCCGTCGTGGATTAAGTGTGCGGGGACTTTATTAAGCGAGCTATGTAATGCGACTGACATAAAATTATTCTCCTTTTTACAATAGTGCAGACAAAAATCAGGCGGCAATAGAGCCATAAGTCCTGAGTTCCTCATAGCGAGGATGGTTATGAATGAAAGTCGGGTGCAAATCCAACTTGCGAATAATGGTTTGGAGAAAGCGTTCATTGAAGTTGCGCTGTTTCCAACTGGCGAGCGAGAAGACTTTGAG
>JAYTCQ010000167.1:0-19917 GCA_043736395.1 Blastocatellia bacterium
TGTAAACATAGGTACGGGAAACGGTTCCTACTTCACCGAAGCGCACCGCTGGGCGGACGATTCGATTAAGCCAATTGCACCAACAAATCTAAGCGGCGATGTTCTCGAAGATGTCGTCGGCAAGAAATTTGTGTTTCGTGATGGCTGGAATCGAACGAGTAATTATTTGTTGCTGAATTATCGAGACGAAGGCGATGGCGGTTTGCTGGCGCGTGATTCGCTGCGCAATACGCTCTCGGTTGAAGAAGAAAAAATGCACCACGGACATGCGGATGAAAACAGTATTTCATTGTTGATGAGCGGCGGCTCGGTGTTACTTCACGATGGCGGCTATCGTCCTGATGTACCAAGCGGCCCTTCTGGCGAATGGCGTTCCGATTTTTATCACAACCGTGTCGTAGCCCGTAAAAACAAGCGTTCGAAAGAGCAGGGACTTTTTGAATTTTTGCAGAACTCCGGAGCGTATCACAAAGTGCATACGCAGAAAATTGATTTTCAAAAATTCCGTGACGTAGATTACAGCCGCTCCCGCGTCGTGGATGAAGAGATGGGCTATCAATCAGATCGCGTGATTACGTGGGTACGCGACAAAAATTATTGGATCGTTGTAGATGGAATTAAGACGCTGCGCAGCGATTGGTTTACGTTCACAAATCTTTGGCATACGCGAAATATTTTGAATCAAACGGCGAATTCATTCGATACATTTTACGATCAAATTCAGACGGATAAATTACCCGATACGAAATCGTTGTTGATCCATTTTCCGGAAAATACCTTCGGCAAGCAAATCGGGACGTACAAAGAAACGCGCCATTTTCAGGACGAAACCGCGATGTTCCAAACAGTGTCGAGCTTTTATAAAACAGGCGATACGGAATATTTCGTGACGATTTTAGTTCCGCACGATAAAGGCAAAGACGCGAGCGCACAGCTTCCAAACTTCAAGTTGCTCGACACCGAAAAACAGGGACGAGCCGTAGCCCTTGAAATCACCGAAGGCGCAACAAAATCAATGCTCTGCGTGAAGCTGGATTTAGAAATGGATTTAGCGCGAGAAAATGTCAGACCACGATTTCAATATAATTTAGGCAAAGTGAAATACGGCGAATTTGAGACGGATGCTGGATTTATGTATGCGAAAATCGCCGATGGAAAGGTGTCGTATTCCGCCACAACGATGACGAAAATTTTGTATAAAGATCAGGTTTTAATGGAATCATTGCCGAACACTTTCGGGCTGCAATTGGATGGTGCGGCTCCGCGAACTGGATTTGCGAAGTGGAGGAAGTGGGAAGATCAATTGCCCGTGAGGTAAATCATTTAAAAAATGGATTGTGACAATATTTTAGAAATTATTCGGCTGTAAACCAAGTGCATTTTGAGAAGCGTATATGCACTTGAAAATAAGTAATATTTTGTCTTACCAATTAATCATATCCAGCTTGACAAGGATGTAATACTTACCTACATTCAGCCAGTATAAGTAATATTCATAGATCATTGCAATTCTCTAGTAAATTGCACTCCTAGCTTAACTGGATTTACAGTAACGTCTATCAACGAGGTAAAGTTATGAGAATTTTCCGACATGTAATCATTCTAAGTGCAGTGTTGTTGCTAAGCGCCACTGGTGCATTTGCACAGTTGGATAAAGGCTCGCTATCAGGTGCTGTGACTGATGGTAGCGGAGCAATTATTTCAGGTGCGAAGGTGACAGTGACAAGTGCCAGAACGGGCGTTTCAGTGGAAACAGTTAGTACTTCAACTGGCTTGTATGTTTTCCCGAATTTAGACCCAGCAATATATACGCTTGTCATTGAGCAGGCTGGTTTTAAAAAAGTATCGAAATCGAATATCGTCGTTTCAATTTCTAACCGGAGTGTGGCGGACGTTCAACTTGAAGTTGGTGATGTTACGCAAACAGTAACGATCACTGATGAATCGCCCCAATTACAAACTGTAACGAGCGAAATCGGGACTACCTTTTCCCCGAAGCTTTTTAATGATGTACCGATTTCAGCCGGGGGGCTTCGTAACCCTGAAGCATTCATCGGATTCCAGCCTGGCGTTGTCAATGGCGCAGGAGCCGAAGGCGGTATCTCCGGTGGCGCGCGTCGTTCCAAAGAAATTTTGATTGATGGTGCAAATGCCACCAATCCTGAATCCGG
Source organism: Blastocatellia bacterium (assembly GCA_043736395.1). Lineage (GTDB taxonomy): Bacteria > Acidobacteriota > Blastocatellia > RBC074 > RBC074 > JAFDVL01. The sequence goes on from JAYTCQ010000167.1 coordinate 2,172, forward strand.
CGGTGTCGCATTTAACGGATTGCCCTCAGTTGAATCCTTAGGCGAATTCAAACTCATCAATAACACTTTTGCGGCGGAGTATGGTCGTACCGGGGGCGGGATTGAATCGTTCTCGACGAAATCGGGCGGAAATCAGTATCACGGTACGGTCTATGATTTTCACACTTCCAGTGCCTTGAGCGCGGCGAACTGGGCGACGAAGGCAGGTACAGTTGGTACAACGCCAGCACGTAAGCCACCGACCCACGGCAACAATTACGGATTTGCTTTTGGTGGTCCGATTTTTTTACCCAAGAAGGTATTTGGCCCATTAGGTGGATATAACGAAAACAAGGATAAAACCTTCTTTCATTTTACAACGGATAATTTCCGTAATAGCTCCTCCTCAGCAGCCTTCTACAATCTGCCGACGGCGAAGCAGCGTCTGGGGGATTTTTCAGAATCAACACGTTTGATTTATGACCCGCGAACTGGATTACCTTTCCCGGGAAACGTAATCCCTTCAAATCGGTTTAGTAACGTCAGTAGGAACATCCTTGCACTGCTGCCAGCACCGACCAACAGTAGTTTGCAGCAAAACTATTTAGGAACCTTGAATGTTGCAAATAAGCAGGATTCATGGAGTCTGAAACTTAATCACAATTTTTCAACTAACCACCTTCTTAGTTTTTATTACACGCGTCAATTTCTAGGACAGATCATTGATGGTCCTTTACCTTCTCCTTTACTTGGTGCGAACCGAAATGCTGTCAGCGCAAATCGTCCGATCTTTATCCGCATGGGTTACGATTGGGTTTTGACGCCTCAGATGAACCTTCATCTTTCGTATGGTATTACTAAGCTTCGCCAGTATTTTGATAACCAGAGTGTGGGTCAAGGCTGGCCTGAAAAACTTGGATTAAAGGGCGTAGAGATTGGTGAGGCCAGCGCGTTTCCGGTTGTTAGGTTTACAGACGCTCGATACTTAAATATCGCTGATACTAATGGTCCGAAAACGAAGGGAACCCAATTCAATTTAACCGATCATGTTCGGGCGGATTTAAACTGGGTACGTGGTAACTTTACATGGAAATTCGGCGTGGATAAACGCTGGATGAGAACAACTGGCGAAAAACTTCCTTCCGGCAACTTCGATGATGCTGGAGTTCAAGGAGACTTTAGCTTTTCACCTTTCCAAACTGCTTTAAGTACAGCAACAAGTACGACTGGTGATTCCTTTGCCAGTTTCTTATTGGGTGGTGCGGATAGTGCATCACGTAACTTCAATGGTCCCGGCATCGCCGCGAAGTTTGGTTACAACGCTGCTTATTTACAAACTGACTGGAGAGTTCGCCCGAATCTAACGCTCAATATAGGATTCCGCTACGAAATTCCTGAAGCTCGGTCTACTGATCCTGATGCATTTACTTCGTTCGATCCAACTCTGACTGATCCTCGGTCTGGATTAAAAGGAGCCTTGGCGTTCGCGGGTGAAGGTGCAGGGCGTACTGGTAAGCGTCGTTTTGCTGATACTGACTATTCGTCATTCGGACCGCGTCTAGGATTAGCTTGGTCATTAGGTAATAAAACAGTGCTACGTGCGGGTTATGGAATTTACTACGCTGCCGGAAACGGTCTGACGGGTGGATTCTGCATTCGTTGTACGACTGGTTTTGCCAGTACTGCTGCGGTTGCTAAGGCTAATCCAACGGCTGCTGCGCTAAATTGGGACAATGGCTTTGTGCCGTCTTCAAATTTTATTCCGCCACCTTCAATCAGCCCTTCAGCTGGAAACGCGACGGATGATATTTGGTATATTGATCCCAAGTCAGGAACAGCACCACGCTTCCAAAACTGGAGCTTGAGTCTGCAACGTGAATTGCCCTTTAAGTTTGTGTTTGAAGCGGCTTATATTGGAAACCGTGGTACACGACTTTCTGCCAGCCACTTCTCACTCAACTTACTTGACCCTAAGTTTTATTCACTTGGCACATTACTCAATTCAAGAATTGATGATGCGGCTGTAGTGACAGCTGGCTATAAAGTACCTTATGCCAACTTTATTGCGGATTGGGGAGCGGGAGCTACTCTTGCCCGTGCTTTGCGTCCATATCCACATATTCAGGGACCAATCAATAATGAATATAATCCAGTAGGAAGCTCCTGGTACGATTCATTACAGTTGAAACTGGATCGTCGGTTTGGCAATTTGTATACTGAATTTAATTACACCTATTCGCGGAATTTGACAAATGCGTCAGGTTCGCAAACCTCAGGTGATTCTGGTAATCGTAATCCAAAAACTGATCGCTCAATCCCAACTCTTGGCGAAGCGGGAGTTTTAGCCTTTGAAAAGAGTTACAGCTACATAGATGTTCCTCATATTTTTAATGGTGTTGTGTCGCTCGATTTGCCTTTCGGACACGGCAAGAAGTTTTTGAGTGGCAATGCCTTTGCTGATAAGATTCTTGGTGGCTGGACAGCATCATTCGCAGGTAATTATACCTCTGGAGCATTGTTGTTGTTGAATGCACCAAATACCTATCCACAATGGGGCTTCGCCTACGGTCGAAAGCGTGTAAACATTGTTCAGGGGGCTGCGATTCAGACTGGAATTGCTCGTAAAGATCTTGACCCTCGCGATATTTCCAAGCGTTGGTTAAATACGAATTTCTTCACAATTCCTGGACCATTTGAATTAGGGAACGCGCCAACGTATTTGTTCAATTTACGCGATGCCAACGCTTATAATGACAACTTCGGGTTGATCAAACGTACGCGCATCACTGAAACAGTTAATTTTGAAATTCGCGCTGAATTTTTCAATATTTTCAATCGTACGAATTTCGGAGTGACTGCTGGACTCGCAGCAGCACCTAGACCAAACGTTCTGGATACCGCCGCAACTGGACGGTTTGGAGTCGCGAACGGTGCTCGTACGGGACCAAGATCGGGACAAATGGCAGTCAAGATCAACTTCTAAACTGGTATTAGTTTTACCTTTTACGCCTGTCTGTCGTTTATCGCGGCAGGCAGGCGTTTATTTTTCTCAGAAACGGTGTGGAATAATTTTTGGCGTGGTGTAGTTTTTAGGCTACAATGGGAATGGAGTAATGAATGTTTGATGGACAGCCTCAGCTTGTTGAATTCTATGAGACGCTTGAAGGTTCACGACCCGTACAGGAATGGTTGGAGATTCTTGATTCACGTACTGATACACGGATTACGGCACGAATTGAGCGGCTTCAATTAGGAAATCCTGGAGATTACAAATCTGTCGGCAGTGGTGTTTACGAAATGCGGATTGACTTTGGTCCTGGTTATCGAGTGTATTTTGCATTGTCTGGTATTTCGATTGTCCTTCTGCTTTGTGGAGGTAGCAAAAAGACGCAACAAGCAGATATTGAAACAGCCTACGAATATTGGTCAGAATACAAAAAAAGGAATAAATTATGAGACAAGGTGCTAAGTCATGGAATGAGTTGCTAATGAGCAAACTTGCAAAGTCCGAAGAATATTCTATCGAATATCTCAATGCTTGTTTGGATGAAAACGATCCTGCTTTGTTGCTCAAGGCTTTGCGGCAAGTCGCAGAGGCGCGAGGTGGAATTGGCGATCTCGCTAAAAAATCCGGACTCAATCGTGAAAGCCTTTATCGAATGTTATCAGAGAATGGAAACCCTACGATTTATAGTTTGAATGAAGTGCTGGATGCGCTCGGAATGCAGATTCAATTTGCTCCCAAAAAAGCGGCTTGAAAAGCCTGCGTTAGAAGTTCACGTCGTCATAAATCTTTGAGAGTTTTTTATGAAACAAAAATTATTTATCATCGCTTGTCTGTCCCTGGCACTTATTGTTGTCCATCGGGAAACAGTAGTGAACGCGCAACAACAAATTGATTTCAATCGCGACATCAAACCGATCTTCGATGCGAATTGCGTTAGTTGTCATGGCGCGAAAAAAGCGGCGGGACAGCTCCGTTTGGATAATAAAACAGCGGCGATGCGCGGCGGATTCAGTGGTGCTGTAATTTTGCCGAATGACAGCAAAGGCTCGATTTTATTGAGTAGAATCATCGGCGGCGATGGACAGGCACAAATGCCAATGGGCGGCGATCCGCTGACGGCTGCACAAATTGATTTAATAAAAAAATGGATTGACGGCGGCGCAGTGTGGCCGGAAGACTCATCACTCATTACTCAAAACTCATCACTAACTTCCGATCATTGGGCGTATAAAAAAATCTCTAAGCCCGCAATTCCATCGGTGAAAAATTCTTCGTGGATTCGCAATCCGATAGACAATTTTATTTTGGCTCGTCTCGAGAAAGAAGGGATGAAACCTGCGCCGGAAGCTGCCAAGGAAACGCTCCTGCGTCGTGTCTCATTTGATCTCATCGGGCTGCCGCCCAGCGTCAAAGAGATTGATGATTTTCTTGCGGACAATTCACCGAACGCTTATGAAAAAGTTGTAGATCGTCTGCTGGCTTCCAAACATTACGGCGAACGTTGGGCGCGTCCGTGGCTGGATTTGGCGAGGTACGCTGATTCTAACGGCTACGAAAAAGACAACCTCCGCGTGATGTGGAAGTATCGCGATTGGGTCATCAATGCGCTTAATGATGATATGCCGTTCGATCAATTTACGATTGAACAACTCGCCGGAGATATGTTGCCGAATCCGACGAATGAGCAATTGATTGCCACGGGATTTCATCGCAATACACTGATTAATCAGGAAGGTGGAATTGATCCCGAAGAGGCAAGATTTGAGATTTTAGTAGATCGTGTGAATACGACTTCGACCGTATGGCTAGGCTCGACGATGGGCTGTGCGCAATGCCACAACCACAAATACGATCCAATTTCGCAGAAGGATTTTTACCGGATGTATGCGTTCTATAACTCTTCGCAGTGGGAATATGGATTTCAAGGCGAAGGGATGGACGACACTACGCGCTGGGTGAAGGAGCCGATTCTGGATTTGCCTTCGCCGGTGCAAGACGCAAAACGCAAAAAATTAGATGATGAAATCACGGCGATCAAAGACAAATTAAAAACGTCTACACCAGAGCTGGAAGCCGCGCAAAGATTATGGGAACGCGCGATGGCAGACGAATCAAAACGCTGGGAAGCATTGAAGCCCGTCGAGGTGAAATCCACGAATGGAACTGCGCTGAATATTTTGCCGGATGATTCTGTATTGGCTTCGGGGGCGAATCCTGAATCTGACACGTACTTGATTTCTACGCGGACAAATCTCAAAAATATTTCTGCCATTCGCCTTGAAGCGATGACCGATCCAAGCCTGCCGCAAAACGGCCCTGGACGTGATCCGTACGGCAATTTTTTGATGACTGGAATCGAAGTCGAAATCACAAACGCGAATGGAAAAAATCCGCAACTTGTGACTTTCAAAACCGCCAAGGTGGACAATCAAACCGGTAAGATTGATGTGAAAAAATTCTTTACGAAAGATGGCGATAACCAACCCGTAGATAAACCCGAAGGCTGGCAGGTTAATGTCACTTCTGACATTAAGCGCGTCAACCGCAATGCCGTCTTTATTGCCGAAAAACCGTTTAGCGGTTCGAACTTAACGATTAAAATCAAGCACTCCGCCGGATCAGTTGGGCAGGGAATCGGGCGGATTCGGTTGTCAGCGATGAACGGCAAAGAGCCGGAAAAAATTACGATAGTATCGGCTACGCTGAAGCCGGTTTTATTAATGCCTGTCACAGAACGAACCCCAAAACAAATTAAAGATTTGGGGACGCTGTACCGAAATGTTGCGCCCGAATTAAAAGCGGATCGTGATCGTTTGACGATGCTCCAAAAAGAATTGAAAGACTTGGGAATCGTCACGGCGCTCGTGATGGGTGAAAAACCAAGCAACGAAAAACCATCCGCCGCACTTAGAAATCGCGGAAGTTTTTTAAGTCCCGGCGAAAAAGTTTTTGCGGATGTTCCATCGTTTTTACCGAAGATGGGAAGTGATGTTCCTGTGAACCGTTACGGCTTAGCGAAGTGGTTGGTGAGCGATGAAAATCCATTGACGGCACGCGTTGCAGTCAATCGTTTTTGGGAACAATTTTTCGGACGCGGCATCGTGCTGACGTCCGAAGATTTCGGCACCCAAGGTGAAGCTCCATCGCATCCGGAGTTGTTGGATTGGATGGCAGCCGCGTTCCGCGATGGGATTTCGGATTTGGGATTTTGGAATGCGGATCAGAAGAAAGCTGAGGCATCCCCGCAATCCGCAATCCACAATCCGCAATCGAATGCATGGAGTATGAAAGCGCTTCACAAACTCATCGTCACTTCTGCAACCTACCGCCAATCATCGGCTCTTTCTCCGCAATCCGAAATCCAAACTCCGCATTCGAGCGATGATCCTTACAATCGCCTACTCGCCCGTGGCCCGCGCTTTCGTGTCGAAGCGGAAATGGTACGTGATTTAGGCTTGGCGGCGAGTGGATTATTAAGTCGAAAAATTGGCGGGAAAAGTGTTTTCCCTGTGCAACCGGAAGGGATTTGGAAAAGTCCGTACAGCAGCGAAAAATGGACGACGAGCAACGGTGAAGATCGTTATCGCCGCAGCCTCTATACGTTCATTCGCCGCACGGCTCCGTTTCCGCAAATGGTGACGTTCGATGGCACAAGCCGCGAATCCTGTACGGTGCGTCGTGTACGCACGAATACACCGTTGCAAGCGTTAACGATGCTCAACGACGAAGGCGCGATGGAAAACGCGCGTGCGCTCGCGCAACTGATGATGAAAGAAGGGGGATCGAAAATTGAAAATCGTTTGAAATACGGCTTCCGCGCCTGCATTACTCGTACGCCGGAAGCTTCAGAAATTGAACGCTTGAAGAAATTGTACGAACAACAAATTGCAAATTTCAAAACCGAACCTGAGTCCGTCAAAAAAATCACGAAAGCTGCGAAGAGCAATGAATACGCGGCTTTGACGATGATTGCGAATGTTTTATTGAATTTGGATGAGACTGTGACTAAGGAATAATGCAGAAGCCTGCACGCAGTAAGGGCGCCAGTACCTACCTCAATCCTCTTCGGTTCGCAGTAGTGTGGAGGCACCCTTACTGCGTGCGGGCTTCTGCATTCGTTCGCAGATTCGCAGAGAAGTATTATGCCTAAAAAATTTTCTGTAAAAAATATTCTCAGATTGGTATTCGCATTCGCAACATGCAGCGTGATTCTCGCATCAATTTTATACTCAACCGCACAAGCGATTCAAAATCTCTCCCCAACGAAAATTGATTTTAATCGCGACATCCGCCCGATCCTTTCTGACAAATGTTTTATATGTCACGGCCCTGACGCGCCTGCGAAGAAAATTGAATTACGATTGGATTCCGAAGCCGCTGCGCTCGCCGCAATCGTTCCCGGTCAGCCTGAGCAGAGCAAGCTTATCAAGCGCATCACGCACGCGGATGAAGCGATGAAAATGCCTCCTGCGTCTTCAGGGCGGACGCTCTCGAAAACCGAAATCGAATTGCTGGCCGAATGGATTCGACAAGGCGCGCAGTGGCAAAAACACTGGGCGTTTATTCCTCCCACCAAACCTGCGTTGCCGGAAGTGAAAAATAAAAATTGGGTACGCAATCCAATTGATACTTTTGTGGTGGCGCGACTCGAAAAAAAAGGCTTGCAACCTTCGCCCGAAGCTGATCGCGGAACACTGCTACGACGCGTATCGCTCGATTTGACGGGGCTTCCGCCGACGTTGCAAGAGCTTGATAACTTCCTCAACGACAAGTCAAAAAATGCTTACGAAAAAGTTGTAGATCGCCTGTTGGCTTCGTCGCGCTACGGTGAACGGATAGCGTTCAAGTGGTTGGATGCTGCGCGTTATGCGGATACGAACGGATATCAAAATGATGGAGATCGCACGATGTGGCGATGGCGCGATTGGGTGATTGACGCGTTCAATTCGAATAAGCCGTACAACGAATTTGCCATCGAACAAATTGGCGGAGATTTAATTCCGAACGCGACGTTAGATCAAAAAATTGCATCGGCCTTCAACCGCAATCATCGTCAAAATGGTGAAGACGGAATCGTGCCTGCCGAATACTTCGTCGAAAATGTAGTTGATCGCGTAGATACGGTTTCGACGGTATTTATGGGCGTCACGATGGGCTGCGCGCGTTGTCACAATCACAAATACGATCCATTGTTGCAGAAAGAGTATTATCAACTCTACGCTTATTTTAATAGCGTCCGAGGTGAGACTGGTCGAGGTGCGTACCACAATTATGAGCCGTGGATTGACGCTCCGACGAAGGTGCAGCAAGCGCAGTTAACAAAACTTGACGGAGAAATAAACGCCACAGAAATTCAACTCAAATCTTCCATCGAGAAAAATCAACGAGCTTTTGTGCAATGGCAAAAATCGTTGGATTCATCTTCGGTGCAACAATGGTTTCCGTCTGAAAATTTGTTGATGCGACACGCGCTGGATGCGAACAGTTCCATCGAAATTCTATCTGATGTCGGACACGGAGATTCATCCGCCTATCAAGTCGAAAAAGTTACTGACGATAAGAAAAATTCCCCCGGTTTTCGTAACGGAACGCCGATGAATGTTGATTCTCCTATTGGTCAGGGTGTCGCGTTCGATGGCAAGATTTTTGTCGACGCAGGTAAGATTGCGAACTTCGATTATCAAGATCGCTTGACGGAATTCCGCGACGCGTTTTCGATTTCGGTATGGATGAATGCGGACTCCGAAAATGCCGGAGCGATCGTCACACGAATGCAGGACACGACGGCTGAGAAAGATGGAAACATCCCGAAAAATCGCGGCTACGGATTATTTTTGATTGATGGAAAATTGCACTGGAACGCCGTCAGCGCGTACCCCGATGATGCGTGGCGTGTCGAAACCGAAAGCAAAATTTCCACGAATCAATGGCATCACATCGTAGCGACAATGGACGGGCGCGAACCGTTTGAGCGCGCTGAAATTTATGTGGATGGGCAGAAACAAAAACTAAAAATAAACCTCGATACGATTTTCCGCACGTTCAATGATGCGGGCGCGAATCTCAGAATTGGCGGCGGTGCGGGAGCAGAATATCGCTTCAAGGGAAAACTTGATGAAGTGAGAGTTTACAAAACGCGGCTGAACGAAGCGCAAATTTCAATGCTGTCGTGCGCGGATTCATTGACTAAAATTGTGGGAATTCCTGAAACCAATCGGACGAACGGTCAACGATTAAAATTGCTCAATGCGTGGTTGGAAACCAAGGCTCCAAGCGCTGCACATCAGGCGTGGTCGGAACTGCGCGAGCTGAGCATACAACGCATAAAATTAGTTCGCGAATTTCCGATTTTGATGACGATGAGCGAATTGGATACACCGCGCGAAGCCCATATTTTACGGCGTGGCGCGTACGATTTGCCTGCGGAAAAAGTTGAACGCGGAGTTCCCGCCGCACTGTGCAATCCTGATGAAAAATCTACGCCAACCAATCGTTTGGAATTTGCGAAATGGTTGTTTCGCCCTGAAAATCCTGTGACAGCACGCGTAACGGTGAATCGTTTCTGGCAAATGTTTTTCGGGACAGGAATCGTGAAAACGGTCGAAGACTTTGGTTCGCAAGGCGAGTTGCCAAGTCATCCAGAATTGTTGGATTGGCTCGCAACGGAATTTCGGATTTCGGATTTTGGATTTCGGAATTTGGAAATGAAAACGTCTCCGCAATCCGCAATCTCCAATCCGCAATCGAATGCCTGGAATGTGAAATCAATCCTCAGATTAATGGTGACTTCTGCCACATATCGCCAATCTTCGACAATCCTTCCGCAATCTAAAATCCAAAATCCGCAATCAGAAGATATTGATAATCGTCTCCTCGCTCGCGCCTCGCGCTTCCGATTATCGGCTGACATGATTCGCGATCAGGCTTTATTTGCAGCGGGATTGTTAACAGAAAAAATTGGCGGCCCTTCAGTGAAACCCTATCAACCGAAAGGATTATTCAAGGACATGGTGTTCTCGAATATGACGGAATATCCGCTCGCGAAAGGCGAAGATTTGTGGCGGCGGAGTCTCTACACTTATTGGAAACGTACGGTGCTAAACCCTGGAATGCTCGTGATGGATGCGACTGCTCGTGAGGCTTGCACGGTGCGCGAAACGCGTACGAATACACCTTTGCAGGCATTAAATTTGATGAATGATGTGACGTATGTTGAAGCTGCGCGGATGTTGGCAGAGCGAATGATCAAAGAAGGCGGAGTGACATCCGAAGCCCGTCTTTATTGGGGTTTTCGCTTGTTGACTTCACGCGCTCCACAAAAAAATGAACAGCAAACACTGCTCGAAAATTTAAATTCCCAGTTGAAATATTATCGCAAAAATCCCGAAGCCGCTAAGCACCTTTTGCTGATGGGCGAGAAGCGTAATGATGCAAAATTGAATCCAGCGGAGCTTGCGGCATACGCGACGACGGCGAGTTTAATGTTGAATTTGGATGAAGTGATTACGAGGCAGTAATTGAGCTCCAGTCGGAATAAGATGATGGAGAATATGATTTCAATGAATCCACTAAATGAAGCTCTTCAGTTGATGACGCGCCGAACTTTCCTGCAAGGCTGCGGACAAAGCCTCGGGGCAACAGCACTTGCGACTTTGTTCACTGAAGAATCTTCCGCAATCCCCAATCCCCAATCCGCAATTGCCAAAGCCAAACGAGTAATTTATCTCTTCCAATCCGGCGCTCCATCGCAACTGGATTTATTTGATCCGAAGCCGTTGCTTGAAAAATATCGGGGACAGAATTTGCCGGACTCCATTCGGCAAGGACAACGCTTGACGGGGATGACGGCGTATCAGTCCAGCTTCCCGACTGCGCCTTCGATTTTCAAATTTGCGCAGCACGGAAAATCCGGCGCGTGGCTCAGTGAATTGATGCCCAACGTCGCAAAATTATCCGACGACATTTGCTTCATCAAATCCATGCACACCGAACAAATTAATCACGATCCTGCGATCACATTTTCGCTGACGGGATTTCAATTGGCGGGGCGTCCGAGTATGGGTTCGTGGTTGTCGTACGGGCTGGGCAGTGAGAATAAAGACTTGCCTGCGTTTGTGGTGATGGTCTCGCTCGGTACTGGAAACACAGGCGATCAGCCGCTCTATGACCGTTTGTGGGGCAGTGGATTTTTGCCTTCAAAATTTCAAGGCGTGAAATTTCAGAGCGGTGCTGATCCGGTTTTGTTCTTGTCAAATCCTGACGGAATCAGCCCTGAAGTCCGTCGAAAATTTCTTGATGATTTAGCGAAAATGAATCAAACGAATGCGGCAAAAGTTGGCGATCCTGAAATTCTTTCGCGCGTCGCGCAGTATGAAATGGCGTACCGGATGCAAACTTCTGTGCCGGATTTGACGGACTTATCGAAGGAACCGGAATCAACATTTACGCGTTACGGCGCAGATTCGAAAAAGCCCGGAACGTTCGCTGCGAATTGCATTTTAGCGCGACGCTTAGCCGAACGCGGCGTCCGCTTCATTCAACTTTTTCATCGCGGTTGGGATCAGCATAACAACTGCCCGAAGCAAATTACGAATCAAGCCCGCGATACCGATCAACCGTCGGCAGCGTTGTTGCTGGATTTGAAAGAGCGCGGAATGCTGGATGATACTTTAGTAATTTGGGGCGGAGAATTCGGGCGTACAGTGTATTCGCAGGGCAAGCTCACCGAAGATAATTATGGACGCGATCATCATCCACGCGCTTACACAATTTGGATGGCGGGCGGAGGAATTAAAGGCGGTCAGACGATTGGCGAGACGGACGATTTCAGCTACAACATCGTGCGCGATCCGGTGAGCACGTTTGATGTGAACGCGACGATTTTGCATTGCCTGGGTTTGGATCATACGCGTCTGACGTATAAATATCAGGGGCGAAATTTTCGGCTGACTGATGTGCAGGGAAATGTGCTGAAACAGATTTTGAGTTAAAGGTGTTCGATAGGCATTTTGAATTCAGAGGATCAATTGTATAGTTCGGCAAGAATGAAATTTAACGACTTAGAAATTGAAAACTGGAAAGAGTGCGGGATCAATACTGATTCGTTGTGGCTGATTTCCGAACGTGACAAAAACGGGAAGCACGAAAATATTTATCATGGGAATTTTATTCCACAGATTCCCAATCAGTTAATCACACGTTACACCAAAAAAGGCGAAACAGTCTTCGAGCCTTTTATGGGAAGCGGCACGACACTTTTTGTTTGTGAAGAACTTGAGAGAAATTACATCGGGTTTGATATTAATGAAACAATCGTAGAGATAGTCCGCGACAAAGCTGATATGAAAGACTCTACATTGATCAAAACCTGAGACTCTTTAAATGCCAAACAGGTTGAGAGAAATTTTAACTCAGCATTTACAAAAAATGTGCAGTTTGTTTTGATGCACCCGCCGTATTTAGACATCGTAAAATTTACCGATAAGCCGAACGATTTGTCGCAGATTAGCGAATTGAATGTGTTTATCGAAAAATTCAAAACTATCTGCGAAATTTCGTTGAAGTACCTTGATAAAGATCGCTATTTTGCGATCGTAATTGGTGATGTTTATAAAAATAGTGAAGTTTTACCTTTGGCATTTTATTGTATGGATATGATAAAGCGTAGTTTTAAGGTGAAGTTGAAAGGCACAATTATTAAAAACATCGAAGGTAATCGCGGAAAAATTGGACAAGGCGGAATTTGGAAATATCGTGCGTTAAAAAGTGATTATTTTATTTTCAAACATGAGTATATTTTTGTTTTTAAGAAAGAATTTTAGACAAATGAATCCATTCAAGTTTAATACAACTTCATATCTAGATTACGAAGTAATGGGAGATTTGCAAGAACATTGCACTCGTTGTGAACTTAAATCAAGTCAAGCAAAAACTTGGCAAACTTGGCGGGATGCCTACGGGATACAGTTTGCAGAAACTTTACAGGGAAGTGGAAAATACGACATTAGAAAATTTTGTGTAAGTTGCAATAAAAAAACAGTCCACCGTCAACTTGCCACGCTTGAACGAAATCAAAATACTAGTTCAAGAGCAGGAATTTTAGCCAAATTAGCTACTCGAATCAAAAAACTACTCAAATATGAAGAAGCATTTTGGTTAAGAGAATTAGCAGGCAATTTACTTGAAGTTGACCATAAATTCCCGCAAATTCGTTGGAACTCTGACGAGGAAAGCGATGAGAATGCAAACGATGATGAATTAATATCCAAATATATTTTATTCACGCGGAGTAATAACCTGCTGAAATCTAGGAATTGTGAGCGATGCGTCAAAACTAATAAACGGGGAAACTTTCCCGGAATTTACTTTTGGTATGATGGGACTGAGAATTGGGAAACCGAGTCTCACGATGAAAAAGGGTGTGTGGGTTGTTTTTGGTATGATCCATACGCATGGCGAGCCGAGTTAAATAAAACCGCCAGGAATTCTTAGTCAGCTTGAGCTGATTAAAGAAAATGCAAAAACAAAATGAATTACATTGGTTCAAAATTTAAATTATCTAAGTTAATTAAGTCCGAAATCAAAAATGTTGTCGGCGAGATGAAAGACAAAGTATTTTGTGATTTGTTCGCAGGAACAGGCGCAATCGGTCGAGCCTTTAAGTTAGAAACGAAAAAGATCATTGCCAACGATGTAGAGTTTTACAGCTACGTTTTGAATAAAAATTATATCGGAAACCACGTAAAATTAGATTACCAAGTCCACATTGACGAATTAAATAAACTTGAAGGTGTTAACGGTTTTATTTATAAAAATTACTGTAGTGGAAGTGGAAGCGAGCGTCAGTATTTTAGTGACGAGAACGGCAGAAGAATTGATGCGATTCGGCAAACAATTGAAGCTTGGAAGATAAGCGGACGGATCAATGATAGCCTCTATTATTTTCTGTTAACAAGTCTGCTTGAAAATGCTGACGCCGTTGCAAACACAGCGAGCGTGTATGGCGCATTTTTGAAACACCTCAAAAAATCTGCGCAGAAATATTTGGTTATCAAACCAGCCTTATTTGATATTAACGACAATGAGCATGTGGTTTTTAACTCTCCTGCCAATTCACTTATCAACCAAATCAGCGGCGATGTTTTGTACCTCGACCCGCCGTATAACGCCCGCCAGTATGGTTCTAATTATCATCTATTGAATACTATAGCGAAATATGATTCTTTCGTGCCGAATGGGAAAACAGGTCTGAGAAATTATGAGCGTTCTCAATATTGTCAGAAAAATGAAGTTGTCTTTGCATTTGAAAGCTTAATTAAAAACGCAAATTTTAAATATATTTTTCTAAGTTATAACAACGAAGGGTTGATGTCTCAAGAAACCGTTGAGAGAACGATGAAAAAGTTTGGAAAGTACGATTTAATAATAACCCCCTATCAAAGATTCAAAGCTGACAAAACCGAAAATCGAATTCACAAGGCAACCGACACTCTAGAGTACCTACATATTTTAGAAAAAACTTGTTAGAACAAGTTTGAGTTGTCTACGAAAGAGTTGGGGAGAAGTCGCGAAGAATATGGTGAATTAAAATTCAGCAAGTAATTAAAGTAAGCTTGACGGCACGCCTTTAAATCTTTCCATTCATCTTGAAAACGCTGTAAACTAATCCCACTTAGTTTTATGAAAAGGTGAAAACTATGGCGCAAACATTGGCTGATTACGATATTGAGTACGACATTTCCAAAGCAGTGCAAAATCTGGTCACGGAGGATGATGAACCGGTGGATAACCCTTTTTCCGAAAAGCAACAACGATTATTGACAGATGCTTTGTATAGCAGTTGGACGCCGCCGAAGGATGAAGAACATCCAGATGGCGCACGTACATTTTGGGCGGCGGCGAATGTCGGGATTTTTCCTTCGATTCATCAGCCTCCGCTCGCGCCGGATGTGTTTTTAAGCGTAGACGTGAACGCTCCGGAAAACTGGCACGAGAATCGAGCGTACTTTATGTGGGAGTATGGCAAAGCTCCTGAAGTCGTGATTGAAATTGTCTCGAATCGAAAGGGCGGAGAACTCGGCAATAAAAAACTTCACTATGTGCGGATGGGCGTGCAGTACTACATCGTGTTCGATCCGAAGCGACGACTCAGCGACGAAGTGCTCCAATGTTTTGTGTCGTTCGGCGGAAAATTTGTGCTGATGGACGAAGCTTATTTTCCAGAAATGGAATTAAAATTAACACTGTGGCACGGCGCGTTTGAGCGCAAGGAAGATACATTTTTACGTTGGTGCGATGGCAGCGGAGAATTGCTTTTGACGGGGAATGAACGTGCGGAAAAGGCAACGGCACGAGCTGATAAGATGGCTGCGAAGTTACGTGAATTAGGCATTGAGCCGGAGCAGCTATAATTTATTGAGGACGATATGAACTCACCAAATAATCAAATCCAAGACATAACGCGTCGTCATTTTTTTCAGCAAGCAGGCTTCGGCATTGGTGCCACTGCGTTGACTGCGTTAATGAATGATGAGCTTTTTGCGCAGCAGATTCAGCAGCGTGCACCAAAGGCGAAGCATATTATTTATTTGTTTATGGCGGGTGCGCCGTCGCAGTTGGAGCTGTTTGATTACAAGCCTGCGCTCCAAAAATATCACGGGCAGGATTGTCCGCCGGAGTATTTGAAAGGTGAACGATTTGCCTTCACGAAAGGCGTACCGAAGTTATTGGGGACGCCGTTTCAATTCAAAGAGCGCGGAAAATCGGGGCAGATGATTTCGGAATTGTTGCCACATCTCAGCAAACACTCTGATGATATTGCAATCATTCGTTCGATGCACACGTCGCAATTCAATCACGCTCCGGCGCAGATTTTTATGAATACGGGACACCAAATTGTCGGGCGTCCGAGTATGGGTTCGTGGATGAGCTACGGCTTGGGAACTGAGAATAAAGATTTGCCCGGATTTGTAGTTTTGCTTTCCGGCGATAATCAACCTGACGGTGGGAAATCATGTTGGGGGAGCGGCTTCGTGCCGACAGTGCATCAGGGCGTAGAATTTCGCTCAAAAGGCGATCCGGTTTTATTTGTTTCAAATCCTGACGGAGTCTCTGCAGAAACACGTCGGCATACGCTCGATGCGATTCGTGATTTGAATCAAACGCATCAACAGAAAGTACTTGATCCAGAAATTTCGACGCGGATTGCGGCGTATGAATTAGCGTACAAAATGCAAACGAGCGTACCGGAATTAACTGACATCAAGCAGGAAAAACCGGAGACGCATGAAGCGTACGGCACACAGCCGGGGCAGGCGAGTTTTGCGAATAATTGTTTGCTCGCGCGAAGGTTGGTCGAACGCGGTGTACGATTTGTGCAGCTTTATCATTGGGGCTGGGATCATCACGGCAACGGCGTGAGTACGGACATTGTCAGTGCCTTGCCGCGTACGACGCGCTTGATTGACAAGCCGATTGGCGCGTTATTGACGGACTTAAAACAGCGCGGATTGTTGGATGAAACGCTGGTGATTTGGGGCGGGGAATTCGGACGGACTCCCGTGAATGAAGCGCGTGCCGGTTCAAAATTATTCGGACGCGATCATCATCCAAGAGCCTTTTCGATGTGGATGGCAGGTGGTGGCGTGAAGGGCGGAACGAGTTATGGAGAGACGGACGAATTAGGCTACAACATCGCCAAAGACCCGGTAGACGTTCACGATCTTCACGCGACGATTTTGCATCTGATGGGCATAGATCATTTGAAATTAACGTATAAATTTCAAGGACGAGATTTTAGATTGACGGATGTTAGTGGGAATGTTGTTGAGCCAATAGTGGCATGAAGAATTGCGGAAGGAGGATTTCGGATTGCGGGGTTTTCTAATGGACTCCGCATTCCGAAATCGTAAATCCGCAATTTTTTAATTCAGCGGAAGCGCGATCGCTTTTCCCGTCGCCGCCGAACGTTTTGCGGCTTCGACAATTTGCATCACATTCACATTGAAATCGCCTGCAACGACACCTTCAACGGCTTTTTTGTTGCGGATGCAATCTATAAAATAACGAATCGGTTCCGCGTGAATTGCGTCCAGCGTACCTAATTCCAAAGGCTTCTTCTCAGTTCCAACCACCAGCTCCAAAGTTTTCGGATACTTCATGGCGACGCTGCCTTTGTTGCCAAAAACTTCTACGTCATAAAACGAGCGCGGCAAATCCCACGAACCTTCGGTGATGGCGACTTTGTTATCTCCGTAAGACATCAAAACTGTTGCGTTGGTATTTGAAGGGTAAATATCCTGACGCGTATGAGTCGTGACGGCGTAGACAGTTTTCGGCATTCCTAAATACCACAAAGCCCATTTCGCGCCGTAGCAACTGAAATCAATCAACGCTCCGCCGCCGCGCGATTCATCTTTCAGCCATTTCAAAAAATATTTTTGTTTGATGTTGCCGGGTTCAAAATTGCCCGGGCCACCATGACCAATAACGGAGCGGACACGCCAGACTTTGCCGATGTCTCCACGCATCGCAACGTCGTGCGCGGTATAATTTTCCGGCCACCACGCCATCTGATAATTCACCATTAATTGAATACCAGCCTGCTTCGCAATCGCCTGCATTTGTTTAGCTTCGTCATATGTCGCCGACATCGGCTTCTCAAACATTACGTGAATTTTGCGCGTTGCGCACGCTTTCGTGACTTCGAGATGACGATCATTTTCGACGAATGACCAGACGACTTCGGGCTTGGTTTCGTCG
>JAYTCQ010000168.1:0-13620 GCA_043736395.1 Blastocatellia bacterium
GTACGTTTGCATGAAGAAACGTACACGCATAAATGCGTAACTCTGAACGCCGATTGATTCATCTATGCGCTAATTCGTACTATGATATGTGCATTATGAAAGTCCCGAATTTCCGCCTCTTGCTCATCATAGCGTTGCTTGTGTTTCTCTTTGTCATCTTCCCGATTTTTAGTTCGTTTTATACGGATTGGCTCTGGTACGGGGAAGTCGGATTTCAGTCAGTTTTCAGCACAATTCTGACGACGAAATTATGGTGGGGGGTGTCAATCGCGCTCATCACCGGAGCTTTGATTTTTTTGAATGTGAAATTGGCTTTACGCCAGACCAGATATGCGAATGCTTCAGGGTATAGATTTGCCGTCGGAGATCAGGAAATCGCAGTTGCCGACATTGGCAATGTTGTTGCTAAGTTAGCCTTGCCGATTTCCGTTGCCGCGGGAATTTATTTTGGCGCGCAGAGCTGGAATTCGTGGGATGAATTTTTGCAGTTTCGACACGGCGTCCCGTTCGGTGAAGCTGATCCGATTTTTCATCACGACATCGGATATTACTTTTTTCAGCTGCCGTTTTACGATTTTCTGTCGGAGCTGTTTTTTTCAATCATCGTAGTGGCTTTGATTTCCGCTTTGGTGATTTACGTCGGACGCGGAGCCATCAATCGCTTCAGTCTGTCAGATTTTCTGAACCCGCATTTATGCATTCTTGCCGCACTATTTTTTCTGGCAATGGCATTTTCCACATATCTTGATTTACCGCATTTAATGTTCGGTCACAACAGCTCAGTGGCTGGAGCGGGTTATGCCGATATCAATGCGAGAGTGCCGTTATATTGGGTGAAAATTGTTGCTGCAATTGTCCTCGCTGTTTTGGCTCTGGCGACAATATTTTTACGCTCGGCGAAGTTTGTCCTTGGTGGATTAGCGCTTTACGCTTTAGTAGTTCTCGCCGGATTCTTGTATCCCGGATTTGTGCAGCGTTTTTCGGTGACCCCGAATGAACTCGGAATGGAGACGCCCTATATTGCACATAGCATCGCCGCGACGCGCAAAGCGTTCAATTTGGATAAAGTTGAAGTCGGAGAATTGCAAGGCGATGCGCCACTCTCGTCGAAGGATTTGCAGGAGAACCGCCGCACAATCAATAGCATTCGTTTATGGGATCAGGGACCATTGCTCGATACGTTTTCGCAGCTGCAGGAGATTCGTTCTTACTACGGGTTTCAGGGAGTTGATAATGACCGCTACAAAATCAACGGTGAAGTCCAGCAGGTGATGCTTTCTGTCCGCGAAATTGAAACGGAAAAGCTGCCGAACCGAAATTGGATCAACGAGAAATTTGTCTTCACTCACGGTTACGGATTGACGCTCGGCCCTGTGAATCAAGTCACACCAGAGGGTTTGCCAGTGCTTTATGTGAAAGATATTCCGCCAGCGACTACGATCCCAATTTTGAAAATTGACCGGCCTGAAATTTACTTTGGTGAGACGAATAATTCTCACGTGTATGTGAAGACCAATCAAAAGGAATTTAATTATCCGCAAGGCGAGGTAAACCAGGAAAGCACCTATGAGGGCACTGGTGGAATTGGTTTAAATTCGACTTTCAAAAAGTGGATATTTTCATCAAGATTTGCGGAACTAAAATTGATGCTTTCCAATGATATTACGGACGATAGCCGCGTCATCATTTATCGAAACATCAAAGAACGCATTCAAAACGTCGCTCCTTTTTTAACTCTCGATAACGATCCATACATGGTGATTTCAGAAGGAAAATGCTATTGGATTTGCGATGCATATACGATGAGTGACCGCTATCCTTACTCCCGCAGCCTTAACTATGATGGCACTCCGATCAACTACATGCGCAACTCGGTCAAGGCCGTAGTTGATGCCTATAACGGATCAATTCAGCTTTATGTTTCGGATGAAAAAGATCCGATGATCCAGACATATCAGCGGATTTTTCCGAATACGATGAAGCCACTCGGAGAGATGTCCGCCGGATTACGTGAGCATTTACGCTATCCCGAAGACATTTTCCGCGTGCAAACGCGGATGTATGCCACGTACCACATGGATCAGCCGCAGGTTTTTTACAACAAAGAAGACCAGTGGGAAATTGCCTCCGCTGAAGAACGAGAAGGATCAAATGTTCCAATGGAGCCGTATTACACGTTGATGAAATTGCCGAATACTGCCTCAGAAGAATTTTTAGTCATGCTTCCGTTTGTGCCGAAAACTAAACTGAATTTAGCGGCGTGGATGGTAGCGCGTTGCGATCCCGAAAATTACGGTAAACTCGCTGTCTATCGAATTCCAAAACAGAAACAAATTTACGGCCCTAAGCAAATCATCGGACGCATCAATCAGGACGCCGAGATTTCAGGACAACTCACGCTCTGGAATCAGAAAGGCTCGAAAGTTATTTTCGGTACGATGCTGGTTATCCCAGTGAAGGAGTCTTTGCTATATGTGCAGCCGCTTTATCTCAAAGCCGACACCGGAAAAATCCCTGAACTCAAACGTGTAGTCGTGGTCAGCGGAGACCGAATCGCCATCGGAGAAAATCTTGAACAGAGTCTGAACAAACTTTTCGGTACAGGTGCAGTTGTCGCTCCTCCAACTGCTGAAGGAGGGGTCGCAGCTCCTGTCGTAGTGGCTCCCGTTACTGCTTCTTTGGCGAGGCATGCGAAGGAAGTTTACGCTCGAGCACTGCAGGCACAACGCGCTGGAGATTGGGCGAAGTACGGCGAAGAACAGAAGAAGTTGGGAGCTTTGATTGAGCAGTTGGCGAAGTAACCTACTGAGCAAAAGGTTGTGGTGGCAAAAACAAACTATCCAAAATTTCATCTTTCTTTTCTGGCGGCATCGTCGCCAGCGCCAAACAATCCTTCAATAATCGCGTAGCCATGAAATAATGATGTAAATGTGCTGCTTGTTCATCGGTCAATTCCAATGGATGACCAATATCGCGATGCTTAATCATAATTGCCCGTAGTTGCGTGGCGAAGGATTGCCACACATCGTCAGATGACATTTTTTTGGGTACTATAGATAAGTTCTTTAATTCTGTTTCTAATTCAGTTAATCCAAGCTGACGGGCACTGTCGAGGACGGAATGGAGGTCGAGTTCGAGGGGGAAGATGTAGTTGCGGGAGCAGGCAAAGTCGAGGGCGGCGTTGAGGTCGAGGTCGAGTCTTAGGTTTAAGTTGATGTTGGTGAACACAAACTCGTAACGGAGGTCGTGGTTGAAGACGTGACTTAACCCAATACATAAATAAACATCTTGTGCCTCTCTCCCTTTCGCCATGCTGGCGTTACGCCGCTTAGTTGCCCATGCTAAAAATGTAACGATTACTTCATCTTGTCTAATAAAATCATCTATCATTCTTCGTAAGCTGGTAAGAAATTTGCTCGCGTCTTGCAGCATACTGCTAGTTAGCAAAAACACTTCGCGCCAGCGCGGCTCGGCGCAATGCGGCAATAATCTGGCAAGGGTTCCATCTGTCGCATTCCCCACAATATATTTGGCGGCAAAATATTCCTGAAAGGTAAGATGTGAAAACGAATAAATATTTTCAGCCCGTTCCGTGAAAATTCCGTGTTGCGCAACAATGGCTTTTAGGCTGATTTCGCCATCAATATTTGGGTTATGTGGCGGAACTTTGACGAGGTAATCTTTGAGGTGATTTTCTAACACCCTCTTGGTCATAAAATATTCGTTGGCATCAAACGTAATGGCTGCGACCTGCGCAAACATATTTTCTTTATGACCAAGTGTCAGGTGACGATAAATTTCATCGCGTTTTATGCGGCGCGAAACGTCCCAGCGTCGCAACAACGCGTCCATCGCTTTTTCGTAAATTTCTGCACGTCGTTGTGGAAATTCCAGCGTTTCCTGATAAAGCAAACAAAGCATCGTCAGCAATAATGGACTGGAGGCCAATTCGCGTAAGTTTTGATTTTCGTCTTCCTCAAATTCCTGCAAGAATTTTTCACCGAGGTTTTTTGCCTGGCTGAACCAATTGGCAACAAATTGTTTGATTTGCGCATCGCTGAAATCTGCCACCTCAATGTATTTGAATCCTTCAAACGTAAAATCATTCGCGGCAATGCGACAGGTAATCAAACATTGCGCCTGGTCATATTTCTTAAAGAAGTCCCGCATCGCCAGCAATTGCTTATCACGTTGCCCATCCGTTTGATTGACTTCATCCAAACCATCAAACAAGACAATGGACGGCGCGGCTTTCAGCAATTTGTCCACAAAGGGCATCGCTTCTGGAAAATCGCAAATATCAAATTGTTTCGCGATGAAGGGCAACAATTCTAACTGTGAGTCAGACCATTCTTTGAGCGAAATAAAAATCGGCAACCTGTCTACGTTTTTTTCCGCCGCGTTGTAAGCCACACGTTTCAGAAACGTAGTTTTGCCCGCTCCCGGTTTTCCCAAAATAAACAAATGACAATTGTCTCGTACAAGCGCCAACCCACCAACGCGTTGTGTCGAATGCAATTTTTCGGGGTCAGCCGAGCGCCGCAATAATTCTTCGATGTCGTAGCGTTGATGAGCAGTGGGCTTATCCAAAATTTCAACTTCGACAAAAATATCGTCCAAAGGAACAGGATCAGACATCCCAAAAATTTGCATTGTGCCGTATACCTTGATGATTTTGGCGCGATAATTTTTTTCGGCTTGTTCGAGCTGGAAACCCTGCCATTTCTTTTTGGTAAAATCTTTTGCTTCCGCCAAATTTCTTTGCCGAATTTATCCCACACTTTAGAAAAGATTTTTGTTGCAGCAGTTACAGTGATTAGGTCTGGCATAATATTTTCTCGACTAAGGTGATTAATTTTGCTGGATAAAAACTACCTTCCGCCTGTCATCATCAACCCAATCTCTTCCTGACTCACTTTTTTCGGATCAACTTCGCCGACAATTTTTCCCTGATACATCACGAGCACGCGATCAGATAAGGACAAAACTTCTTCCAGCTCAGCAGAGACTAATAAAATTGCCGCGCCGGAATCGCGGAGTTCGACGAGTTTGCGGTGGATGAATTCGATGGCGCCGATGTCTACGCCGCGGGTTGGTTGTGAGACTAATAATAATTTTGGCGCGATGTCGAATTCGCGTCCGATGATGAGTTTTTGTTGATTGCCGCCGGACAGAGATTTCGCGGAGAGAGCTTCATTCGCTGGGCGGACATCGAAGTCGTGAATCAATCGTTTTGATTTTGTGATGGAGGCTACGTTGTTGAGGAATCCCATTAACGAAGCGGCGGGGTTACGATAGTGTGTGCCGAGAATTGAATTATCTGTTAAGTCGAAATCAAGCAATAAGCCGCGCCGATGACGATCTTCGGGGATGTGGGCGACCCCAAGTTCTTTTATTTTTCGTGGATTTAAATTGGTACAAATTTTGCCACTGACGTGAACATTTCCGCTGGTAACTTTTTTCAATCCGGCGAGGATTTCAATTAATTCAGTTTGCCCATTGCCTTCGACTCCGGCAATGCCGACGATTTCACCACCGTGAACATTGAACGAAATTGGTTCGCTGTTATTCAACACTCGTAAATTTTCAACTTGTAAAATTGCTTCGTGAACTTTTGCTTCGGGCTTATCTACGCGTAATAAAACATCGCGTCCAACCATCAAGCGTGCGATTTCAGCCGGAGAAGTTTTCGCAGTGACGAGATCACCGACAACTTTTCCGTCGCGCATGACTGTGATGTTGTCGGAAACGGAAAGCACTTCATTAAGTTTATGCGTGATGATGATGATCGTTTTTCCCTGCGCTTTCATGCCGCGCAGGATGCGGAAAAATTCTTCGACTTCCGGCGGAGTCAGCACGGCGGTCGGCTCATCCAAAATCAAAATTCGGGCGCCACGATAGAGAGCTTTGACAACTTCGACACGCTGTTGTTGACCGACGGAGAGGTCTTCAATTTTTTGATTAAGGTCGAGTTGAAAGCCAAAATCATCCAGTACTTTTTGTACCTGCTCGGCTGATTTGTCGTAATCAATTCTGCCACCGGAAATTGTTTCGGCTCCGAGAATAATATTTTCGAGAACGGACATCGTCTGCACGAGCATAAAATGTTGATGCACCATGCCGATGCCGAGCTTGATCGCGTCTTGCGGATTGCGAATGTTTTGCTTCTTGCCGTCAACGAAAATTTCCCCTTCATCGGCTTTGTAAAAACCGTAAAGGATTTTCATGATCGTAGATTTTCCTGCGCCATTTTCACCAACAATCGCGTGGATAGAATTTGCCGGAATCGACAAACTTATATTGTCATTCGCAGTGTTTGTGCCGAAGCGTTTGGTAATGTTTTTTAGCTCTATCATTTTCATCCACGAAGTAACACGAAGCTACACGAAGGAAGAAACCTTAATGCTTCTTCGTGTAACTTCGTAGTAAAATTATTTCGCCATTGCATCTGTAACTTTTATTTTCCCAGCAATAATATTCTTCTTCGCTTGCTCAACTTTTTCAATCACAGCCTGTGGAATCAGGGCTTTGTTGTATTCATCTACCGCATAGCCTACACCTTCATTATCTAATCCATACACGTGAATCCCGCCTTTGAATTTTCCATCAACTTCGTCTTTGACCATTGAATATACGGCATTATCAATCCGCTTGATCATCGAAGTCAGGATGAAACCGGGCTTCATATAATTTTGATTTGAGTCTACACCGATTGCGAATTTCTTCGTTGCTTCGGCAGCGTCAAAAACTCCGAGGCCAGAATTTCCGGCGGCTTGGAAAATGACATCAGCACCTTGTTCGATTTGCGAAGTCGCAAGCTCACGTCCTTTGCTTGGATTATTCCACGCAGCATCGGTGATCCCGACGTAATTTGGAATCACTTTGGTATTTGGATTGGCATATTTCGCGCCTTCAGAATAACCAGTAAAAAATTTATGAATCAAAGGAATATCCATTCCTCCGACGAAGCCAATCGTATTGGTTTTACTGGTCGAAGCCGCAATCATCCCAACCAGAAACGATCCTTCATGTTCTTTGAAAAGCAGGCTCGCAACGTTCGGACTTTCACAGACGCCATCGACAATTGCGAAGTGTGTATTGGGATAATCTTTGGCGACTTGTTCAATTAATGGAGCCTGCGCAAAACCGATGCCGATGATCAAATTGTAGCCGTACTGCGCAAAGGCGCGCATTGCCGGTTCAAGCGAAGTCGCATCGCCTGGTTCAGCATCGCGAAGAACAATCGGTAATTCATTTTTGGCTCGCGTGACGCCAACATTGGCTGCCGTATTGAAAGAGCGATCATCCTTGCCACCAATGTCGTAGACGATTCCGACCTTGATTTTATTGGCGTCAGCGGCGTTTGGCTTCGTCGCGCAGGAAGTGAAGAAGATACTGAGAAGAATAATTGCTGTGTTTCGGATGAGAGGCATATTGAGCGACGTAATTTATATAAATTTTAATTTTTCATTGTTGCCGGAGGTAGATCAAATTTCTTCCTCTCTTCAATCAATGAAAAATTAAGAATGATTGTTTCAGATGACTTCTTTAATTAACGGTTCGAGCTGCGGAGGATTATCGCTGATTTCGTAGGCTTTGAGAATTCGCACGCGCATTTCATCAAGTTTATTTTCGTCGTTGAAGAATGCAGTGATCAAAGGATCGCCAATGTTGACGAGGTCGCCGAGCTTCGCGTTGATGTAGAGACCAACGCTGTAATCTATTTTGTCTTCGAGTTTTTTTCTGCCACCGCCCCAATCCATGACGATGCGTCCGATTTCATCGGATGAAATTTGAGAGACAAAGCCTATGGTTTGCGCGTGAATAATTTCGTGATGCTTTCCTTTAGGGAGCAAATTTACATCATCAATAATACGCGGATCGCCGTGTTGCGCTTGGATGCAGGAACGAAACTTTTCTAATGCAGCTCCCGATTGAATTACTGCCAGCGCTTTTCTTCGAGCTACATCCAAGTCATTAGTAATACCGCCGACTATAAACAAATGTGCGGAAAGTTCGATGCTCAACGCAGCAAAATCTCCCACTAAATTTCCTCGTAAAACTTCAATTGCTTCCATCGTTTCGACTGCGTTTCCAACCCATCGTCCGAGTGGCTGGTTCATGTTAGTGAGTAGAGCGACTGTTTTCTTTCCCATTGCCTGCGAAGCATTCACCAGCATTTCTGCTAACTTTTTGGCGTCTTCAAATTCACGCATGAAAGCGCCGTTGCCGAATTTTACATCGAGGACTAATCCGTCAATTCCTTCAGCTAATTTTTTTGACAAGATCGAAGCGACGATGAACGGGCGAAAGGGCACTGTCGCCGTCAAATCTCTTAGTGCATAAATCTTTTTGTCAGCGGGTGCGATTTCTTTGGTTTGTCCGATTAACGACAAGCCGCATTTTGTTAAAGTTGCACGAAATTCTTCGAGAGACAGATCAGTTCGAAAGCCGGGAATGGATTCAAGCTTGTCTAGTGTTCCTCCCGTATGCGCGAGCGCGCGACCTGAAATCATTGGCACGATCAGACCGCAAGCGGCGGCTACAGGCGCGACTACAAGTGAAGTTTTATCGCCGACGCCGCCCGTAGAATGCTTGTCAACTTTTGCGCCGGGGATGTCATCGTGATTCAGAACTTCACCGGAGTGGAGCATTTCTTCAAGCAATGCGGTTGTTTCAGTTTCGCTCATTCCATTTAAAAATGACGCCATTAGAAATGCAGAAATTTGATAATCAGGAATTTCGTCTTTCGTGTAGCCGCGAATCAGGAAGGCGATTTCATCGCGTGTCAATTGGCCTTTGTCACGTTTTTTTTCGATTAAATCTTGAGGTCGCATGAAAGTCGTCTGTGGTTTATTTGGTCAGTGTATTCAAGAATGCAGGAAGTTCGCTGATATGCGTCAGTTGCGCAAACTCCTTACCTGCTAAATCTTCTTCTGCTACCAGTTCATGCACCCACGTCGTCTCGAATGGAATGTGCACACCAACACCGCCGATTGCTATGACAGGGAGGACGTCAGACTTCAGAGAATTTCCAGTCATCAAAAAATTCTCTGGTTTGACCTGGTAGCGTTTCACGATTTCCTGATAGGACTTCGGATTTTTTTCGGAGACAATTTCGATTCCATCAAATAATTCTCCGAGGCCAGAACGGGCAATTTTTGCTTCCTGTTCGAATAAATCACCTTTGGTGATCAACAAGATTTTGTGATCATTTTTCAAAGCGGCAATCGTTTCATGCACGCCCGGGAAAACTTCGATCGGTTGCCTGAGCATGTCCCAGGCGATGGAAATAATTTCCTGAATTTCATTCCCATTGATGCGGCCTTCCGTTAATTGAATGGCGGTTTCAATCATCGAAAGCGTAAAGGATTTTATGCCGTACCCGTACCGATTCAGGTTCTGCATTTCGGTTTTGTCGACTCGCTCGCCAATCCATTCTTCGTTGTGGTAACGCTTGAGAATGTTGACAAAAATATCTTTGGATTGGGTGTAGTATCGTTCGTTGTGCCAAAGCGTATCGTCGGCGTCGAATGCAATTATTTCAATCATTTCAATAGTGTATTAGTGGCGAGTAATCAACGCAATCGCCTGCGCAGCAATTGCTTCTCCGCGTCCAACCGCATCCAGCCCTTCATTCGTTTTGGCCTTGAGATTGATTTGCGATATATCGATTTTAAGAATTTCGGCAAGGGTTTGGCGCATTGCCGGAATATGCGGTAGCATCTTCGGATTTTCAGCCATTATGGTTGCGTCAATGTTGATAATGCTCCAACCAGCTTCGCCTAATAAATCAATGGTTTTGCGCAAAAACATCAAACTGTCTGCGCCTTTCCATTGCGGATCACGATCAGAAAAATGAGTACCAATGTCGCCAAGTCCAGCGGCTCCGAGCAGTGCATCTGTGATCGCATGCGACAGACTGTCAGCGTCTGAATGTCCGAGAAGTCCTTTCTCAAATGCAATCTCTACGCCGCCTAAAATCAATTTTCGACCTTCCACTAATTTGTGGATGTCGTTGCCGATGCCAACGCGCAAAGTGGAAATATTTTTGGGTACTTCTTCGGACATGCTAGAAATAAGTGATGAGCTTGCCTGCGAGTTTCATATCTTCTGGTGTGGTAATTTTAATATTATTCGTGGAGCCTTCGACAATGGCGATGGCGAATCCGAGGCGTTCGACCAACAACGAATCATCCGTTATCAATTCTGATGAAATGTTATCAGCGCGTGCTTGTTCATTGGCGTTGAGTAATAGTTCGTAGCGAAATGCCTGGGGTGTCTGTGCACGAAAAATTGTTTTCCGGTCGAGAGTTTTTGTGATGAATCCGTCGGAAACTTCTTTGAGCGTATCAACCGAAGGCAGCGCTAAAATTGCCGCGCCTGTTTCTTTAGCGCGAGCAATGACGGCAGAAATTTGCGCTGCTGTGACGAACGGTCGAACAGCATCGTGTACGACCACAATTTCAGGATTAAGCGCGGCGCATGCTTGCAGTGCATTTTTAATGGAGTCGCTGCGTTCCTTGCCTCCAGGAACCAGATGCATTGTTTTAGGAATTGGATAATTGGAAGTTTGATCGCCAAAACCAGGAATTTCATCTTCAGCCAGAGCGACAATAATTACATCAATATCTTTGCATTTGCTGAAGCGATTAATCGTATGAAAGATGATCGGGACGCCAGCTAAAGGAAGAAATTGTTTTGGAATTTCGCTGCCCAGGCGCTTACCCGTTCCGGCAGCGGGGATAATGGCTACGTTCATAAGATGTGTTGAATGCGGAGTGCGGAGTGCGGAATATTCAAAACTCCGAACTCCGCACTCCGCATTTTCTTACGATTCCGTGACAGCTCGTGGGGCGCGGAATTCACGGGCTTCGCGGGGGTAGTCGCGTTGTTGTTCGCGTGGATCAGGTTTTTGATTGTCTTCAGCACGCCCAAAAATCATTTTTCCGGCAGTTGTTTGCAGGACGCTGGTCACAATTAAATCTACATTTTTGCCGATTAAGCGACGAGCGTTATCAACTACGACCATCGTTCCGTCGTCTAGATAAGCAACGCCCTGACTGTATTCCTTGCCTTCTTTCAGAACGAAAACGCGCATTGTCTCACCTGGCAGCACCACTGGTTTTAAAGTGTTCGCCAGCTCGTTGATATTGAGAACATCAACGCCGCGTACGTGCGCGACTTTATTAAGATTGAAATCGTTGGTGACGATTGGAGCATTCAGTAATTTGCCGAGTTCGATCAATTTGAGATCAACTTCTTTGACATTCGGAAAATCACCTTCCCAGATTTGCACTTCAAGATTTCCGTTTTTCTGAAGTCGCTGCAAGATGTCCAATCCGCGACGTCCGCGATTTCGTTTAGCCCCATCAGAAGAATCAGCGATTTGCTGAAGTTCGCGCAGCACGAATTCAGGAATCAGAATGATTCCGCCAAGAAATCCGGTTTCAGCAATATCGGCTACGCGTCCATCAATAATGACGCTGGTGTCTAGAATCTTGAACGTAGTTTTCGTCGGCGTACGTTCAGTTAAAAGTCCGCCGAGCGCACCCAAATCAAGATAATCACCTTTGACTGCACCAACCATTAATCCGACGTAACCCATCAATAAAGTAATGGCAATGGTAGAAAAAGATTGGATTGGGTGATCCCATTTTTGAGCAGTAATGAGAAACCCGATCAGTGAAGCTCCGATGATCCCAACCGTTGAACCAATGGCGGCTCCGATCAATGTTTTTAAGGTAGCTCTTCGAATTCGTAGCTCAAAAAAGATAATTCCAATCGCCAGCAGGAGTGCTGAAATCGCTGATAAAATTGAAGCCGGAACATTAAGTGAGCTAGCAATTTGAGAGGGAAATGGCTGTGTGAAAAAACCTGCCGCGACCATAATAATCACGAACACCGTGCGAATCATTATTACATCTAAAGTCATAAGTCCTCGACATGAGATAACCTGCGATGAGGTGGAAATAAGTGTTTGTATGAATAAAAATTAATACTTACAGGCTGAATTGTAACATGAGGATTCTGGAATCAGAATAGCTACACTAACACCATGAGCTAATCGAAATGCGGAATTTTGAGAGGCTTCTGTAGATGGCTACACGTCATACAAGATTGACAAGATAAACAAGATTATCTGAGCCAACTGTTGATTATTAAAAAGGCTGGAATCTTGTTCAGCCTGTTAATCATGGCTCATGTTAATGATCAAAAAAGCGCTTCAAGGGCATCAACTACGGATCGCACGCCAATGATTTCGATGCGGTCATCTTCTTCAATCCCTGATAAATTATTGGCGGGAATGATCGCCCGTTTGAATCCCATTCGTGCAGCTTCGCGGATTCGTATCGAAGCGTGAGAACCAGCACGGACTTCACCGGCTAACCCAACTTCGCCGAACACAATCGTATGTTGGTTAATTGGAATGTTGCGAAAACTTGAGACGATAGCGGCGATAATTCCTAGATCAGTTGCCGGTTCATCCAGTGTCATCCCACCAACCAGGTTTACATAAATATCATCTCCTGACATCATCAATCCCACGCGCTTTTCCAGCATTGCCACGAGGAGAGCGACGCGGTTAACTTCGATGCCTTGTGTGGTTCGGCGACCATTGCCAAATTTTGAAGAACTCACCAAAGCCTGCATTTCGACCAGCATCGGGCGCGTGCCTTCGATGGCGGCGAGGACGGCAGAACCGGAGACGCCCAGTGGACGCTCGCTTAAAAATAATTCAGAAGGATTCGGGACGCCGACTAAGCCACGTCCGGTCATTTCAAAAATTCCAAGCTCGTTCGCGGCTCCAAAACGATTTTTAGCGGCGCGTAAAATCCGATGATTGTGGTAGCGCTCACCTTCAAAATAAAGCACTGTGTCAACGATATGCTCAAGCGCTTTCGGCCCGGCGATCATGCCGTCTTTTGTAATGTGTCCGATGAGAAAAACCGGGATCGAAGAATTTTTGGCGAGTAGTAAAAATTGTCCCGCCGATTCGCGCACCTGCGAGACTGAACCGGGAGCCGATTCGATTTTTTCTGAATACACGGTTTGGATTGAATCTACGATAACGGCGCGTGGTTCGAGCCGATTGATTTCATCAAAAATCTTTTCGAGATTCGTTTCCGCGAGCAAAAATAAATTCTCAGGATTTAATCCTAATCGTTCGCCGCGCAGCTTAATTTGTTTTTCACTTTCTTCACCGGAGACATATAAAACATTGCCGTAAACTTTACTCAGCTTGTCCGAGACATCCATTAGTAAAGTGGATTTTCCAATGCCGGGCGCGCCTCCAATGAGAACGAGTGAGCCGGGCACGATACCGCCTCCAAGAACTCGGTCGAATTCTTCGATGCCTGTAACTTCACGGACGTCAGCCTGCGTTTCGATTTCAGAAAAGGGGACTGGCTTATTCGTGCGCAGTTTTAATCCGGCTCGTGAGAGCGTCGTCGGATTCGTGCTGACAGTTTGTTCACGTTCTTCGACGAAAGAATTCCAGGCATTGCAATCGGGACATTTCCCCAGCCATTTGCGGGATTGACTGCCACATTGTTGACACGCGTAGACGGTGCGCGGAGCTTTAGATGACATAATATTTAAGGTTATCGTTAATGCAGA
>JAYTCQ010000169.1:0-3391 GCA_043736395.1 Blastocatellia bacterium
CATGCGCTGCCGCGATTTCTTCGGCAACTCTTTGCTGGACGATGCCGATTTCAGCACGGGCTTTTTTCGTCATTTCGAGCATTGCCGGATCGTCAGGAATCACATTGTCGAGGTCTACGTAACGGTTCGTGAAATGTGAAATTTGCCCCGTAGAATCAGCATAAAATCGCAGTTCGCCTAAATATTTTGATTGCTTCGAAGCCCACACGACCAGCGCGTTATTGACCTGTTTGGGATCGGCTACCAGACCGCGATCATCGTAGGCGATAATCAAATCCAGTTCAGGATTTTGCAGCGCTAATTTGTTTGCGGTTCCGCCTTTGAAATATCCAGCAATGACGTTGATGTCGGCCTTGTCTTTGATTTCAGCTAACGTTTTTTTCGCGGCTTCGAGCGGATCATCAAACGTAAATCCAAGTTTTGTGATGGCTTCTTTTTTGTCCGCCGGAGGTAATTCGCTGATGCCGATGAAGGCAATCTTGACAGGTTTTTTCAGGCGTTTGGCGGTGAGAGTTTTGATGACGTACGGCGCAATTTTTGCATCAGCTGGCTTAATGTTCGCGGAAATCAGCGTTGCTTTTTCAGCTTTCAACGCTGCATTCGGAGCCAGCATTTTTTGCGCGTATTTCAAATCGCGATGTGACAAATTGACGACGGATAAATCCATCTGTTCGTTGGCGCGGACGATCCAATCATTCATCAATTTTGCATCAGGATTCAGCTCTCCGGCTTCGTTCAACTCGTCACTGAAAATATGTCCGGCGTCTACCATCATCGTCCCAGCGTCGGGGCTGCGAAGACGAAAGGCGTTGATGTAGCCAAGCCTGCGCGCTACACCGCCGAGCGGACGAATTGGGCAGCCGCAAACTTCGAGATTTCCACCGATGTCAGCCGTGAAAAAAAGTGCCGCAGCGTATCCATCATCCTTGGCGAGCCGATCTTTGATGGTTTCGTTTGAGGTCGGAGTTTTGGCTAATTTTTCACGGTCAGTTTGCTGCTGGGCGTTGGTTTTTTTGAGTGGAAAATAAATAAAAGTAGTAGCCGCAAGAAACGCGGTAATGATGAATATTGAAACTGCTCTTTTCCGATTCGACATGCAATAACCTCTGTGTTGGAATAGGGCTTTGGCAAGTGTAGACAAAGGACTATGCAATGTCCACCAGAGTTTGTAGTCCCGCTTTTAAGCGGAATACTAACCTCCTCTAAATATTCATTTGGAATGGTAGTAATTGTGATGGGAGTAATTTGTTGAGAAAGGGATTCCGCTTAAAAGCGGGACTACGAACGTTTTTATTTTTTATGAAATTTCCAGAAATTATTTTAGCTTCGGCGTCACCGCGACGTTCGGAATTGCTGCGCAGCGCAGGGATAAATTTTACGATTCGCGTCGCTGACATTGATGAAACGCAGTTGCCAAACGAAACTCCGCAAGACTATGTCGCTCGTCTCTCAGGCGAAAAAGCTTTGGTGGTAGCGCGTCCTGATGAAATAGTTTTGGGCGCGGATACAACCGTAGTCATCGGCAATAAAATCGCTGGGAAGCCTGTCAATATTGATGACGCGAAGCGGATGTTGAAATTACTAAGCAACAACTGGCACGAAGTTTTGACCGGCGTCAGCCTCGTCAAAAACGGTGAAGTCAAAACCGAGGTTGCGGTGACGCGTGTGAAATTTAATGAAATGAGTGAAGCCGAAATTGATTGGTATGCGGCAAGTGGCGAACCTGACGACAAAGCCGGAGCCTACGCAATTCAAGGCCTTGCAGCTCGCTTCATCGAACGCATTGAAGGCAGCTATTCAAATGTCGTGGGATTACCGATAGAGGTGGTATACAAGATGTTGGATGTTAGATACTAGATGCTGGGAAAATTCCTAACATCCAATATCTAACATCCAACATCTTTTTCAAAAGATTCCATTCAATTGCAACAAATGTCCCATTTGCTCTTTTTTCGTTTTTAGATATTTGACGGCGGGAGCGGAAGTTTTGACTTCGAGTTGAACTCGCTCTACGACTTCGAGTCCGGCATTGCGCAGGGCACTGACTTTGTCGGGATTATTCGACATTAAGCGGACGCGCTGGACGCCTAACATTTTGATGATTTCAGCGCATTGATCATATTTGCGGGCGTCAATGGCTAAGCCCAGTTTGACGTTGGCTTCGATGGTGTCGGCGCCCTGATCCTGCAAGGCGTAGGCGCGAATTTTGTTGACGATGCCGATGCCTCGCCCTTCCTGTTGTTGGTAGACAATCACTCCTGAACCTTCCGCCTGAATTAATTCCATGGCGCGTTGCAATTGCGGCCCGCAATCACATTTTTGCGAATGAAAAACATCTCCGGTCAGACATTGTGAATGGATGCGAACTAAGGTTGGTTTGTCGGCTTCAATTTTTCCTTTGACGAGGGCGACGAATTCTTCATCGCTGGTAGTGCTGCGGAATCCGGCAATTTTAAAGGCTCCAAAATCGGTAGGCAAATTGGCTTCAGCTTCTAATTTTACCGTAAATCCATCTGTTGCTCGGTCTGTATTCATTAATTTCTCCTTATAAACCCGATGTTGCGATTGGATGCGTAAATAACTATACGTGGCAAATTACAACGGTGCAAGTTTAGTAAATCGTGAGACCAGAGTCTTCACGAATGTTTGCACATCTCGTCACAGGTTTGATTCGGAGGAAGGGAAATTGGTTGCAGGGGAACATTCGACAGGATTAACAGGATGAACAAGATTGTCAGAATGAAGTTTAAAAATCCTGTTCATCTTGTTAATCCTGTCAAATCTTATCTGACGATAAGTTTAATTTCTCTCAACAATCCTGACGGCAGTGGTTGCAGATTTTCCATATCCTGCGGTTGGAATCTTTCGCCGTATTTAAGATTCAATAATTTGTAGTCTGGCAGACGATGTCCGGCTAAATAATTGATCGCTGTATTGGCGACTTCGACACGGATTTTGTTTTCTCCATTTTTGAGAAAGCGCGAAATGTTGATCGAATATGGCGGGGAGAAGATCGCGCCGACGCGTTGGTCATTCACATAAACAACCGCAGCATCACGTATTGGAGCATCCAGCCACGTGCGCGATCCATTTTTTAGCGGCGTTGGTGGAATGGGAGTTCCTGCTCCAAAATCTAAATAGAGCGCACCCTTATCGAGCTTGAGGTTGATTGATTTTTCGTACTTGGCTACACCTGAAAAATATCGCGTATTTTCGTTTGCTGTCCACGATGATAACTGATTCAGTGCGGAAGATTGATTGTTGATGGATAATTTCCAGTCGTTCGAAATATCCAGTTCGTCGGGAGTTTTCGTTTTTGCTATTCCTGGGTTTGCTGATTTGCGTGAAGTGAAAATCACGACGCAAGATTCATATGGTTCTAATGTGAATT
>JAYTCQ010000170.1:0-7546 GCA_043736395.1 Blastocatellia bacterium
CTCGTAACCACGCCCTAAAGAGGCGTGGCAATTTATAAACCGTGCTACCTATTTCTTCGGTGCAACCGTCGGCATCGGCTCATCCTTGAATGGCTCAACATCCGGCAACACTTTCACTCCTGTCGTGAATTTCAACGGAGCCGCCGCAATGCCGCTGGGATATGTTAGTTCAACCATATACGCGGTAAACCCATGTTTCGGCAGTGGAACTTTTCCGATATATTTTCCATTGCCCAGATCGGTTAATTCCGTACTTTTCCACCTCTGGCCAATTGATGTGACGCGGAAATCTCGCGCGCCGGGATTCGTCGCTTGCCACAATTTTACGACGGTTGGTTTGTCCTTGACCTGCACCGTAGTCGTACCGTCAACCTCTATTTTCCAATCGTATTGTGGCAGTGCGGCCTTCGTGATGATCGCGTTGTAAAATGCGAGCAGCGAAAAATACGCGTCAGATCCTGCCATCGAATGTTCGGCATTTGGCACGTAGCGCAGATGCTTCACGCCAGGCAAATCGTTGTAATAAAATTTCCATGAATCCGGCAGAAAGAATTGATCTCCTGTCGCGTTCATTATTAATTTTGGCATCGTGAAGCGATGGCGATATTCGTACGGCTCGACGATCTTCAGCAAAGCCTTATATTCAGGGGTTTCCGTGCGGTTCATGATTCCCATCGTTTCATAATCACCAACCGCCGGAGCGAAATATCCGTACGACCGATAGTGATGTTGGAAGGACGGAATCATATTCAACATATCAATCACGATGGGTACGATGCCGATGACGCGCTTGTCTACGGCGGCGGTTGTCCACGTAGTCCATCCGCGTTTGGAGCCGCCAGCAACGACAAAGCCGTCAATATTTAATTTACCTCCAGCGTCACTGCTTAGAAAATTTGTGATCGTATCCATCGCACGGACGGTGGCTTTCGTCATCGGCAAACGCGCCGGCCACATGTCGTCTCCGGTTTTCATGAACTTGTCCCACGTGTACGCGATCATCGAATCTTCAGTACGCGAGACGCCGTCGTCGCTGAAGGTGAGCGGCTGATTCGGAATCATTTTTAGTTCTGAAATTACTGATTTGGAAGCAACCGCCATCTGCGCGATCTGTGCATCAGGGCCTTTCGGAGCGGGAGAATTGTTGCTGCCTCCGCTGATAAAAAGCAGCGATTTCGAAGAGACTACATTGTCCGGCTTGATGACGATCATCCAATGTTTCCAGACGTTGCGATTGACTTCGTTCGCCGAACGCCACGTCTGGGAAGTCATATCAAGGATATACGTCGTATAGCCTTTGCCAGGCACGGTGCTGACCAATTCGTATTTATAACTTGGGTCTGGAGCTTCAACGTATTTGTCGAGTGCAGTTTTGATTTCAGCGGTTTTCGTGGCTTGGGCGAAGAGCGTTGAGGAGAGGCAAAGTAGAATAAGTGCGTATAAATTTTTCATAGAATTTTAGGAAATAGACCACGGATAAGGCGGATCATGCGGGTTTACGCGGGTCTGAATTTTTAGACATGCGTAATCTGAGGTCTATTCAATTTTTGTGCGAAATGATTTTCTGGAATTCGTAAATAATTTTCGCTTGAATTCTGACTTCACGCCAAAATTCAGTAAGAGACCAACTTCGATTTCGGTTGCTTTGAGATAGTTCATTAACTGCGCTTCGTGTGCTGGATGCAGGCTCTCGGCGGACTTCAACTCCAGAATTATTTTTTCCTCGACAACAATGTCCGCAAAGTATTCGCCGACCAATTGATCCTCGTAATACACTTCCAAACGTTTTTGGGTTTCTACTTGAATGCCTCTCGTGATGAGTTCAGCCGACAGCGCGTTTTCATAAACCTTTTCCAGAAAACCAAATCCAAGAGTGTTGTAAACTTTGTAGAATGCTTTAATTATTTGGTCAGTTGTTTCTTGATGCAGTAACTCAGTTTCCATAATTTATATGAATAGACCACGGATAGCGCAGATATTACGGGTTTACACCGATCTGAATTTCAGACCCGCGTGACCCGTAAAATCTATAATTTATATGAATAGACCACGGATAGCGCAGATGTTACGGGTTTACGCCGATCTGAAATTCAGACCCGCGAAAACCCGCATGATCCGAAAAATCCGTGGTCTATTCTTCTGCTTTTAATCCGTCGCCCGAACCCAGCCCATCGCTGCGCTTTCAGTATGTCCACCGCGTTCGAGATATGCGATTTTCATTTTTTCTAACGCGTCAGCCGGAAGACCTACGCGGTCAGGAGTGACGTTGTAAAGTTTCGCAGCGTTGAGTCCGAAAATTTTGGCTTTGTCTTCTTTCGTGATTTTTGAATAGCCGAATTTTTCACACATGTCGTCGGAAATCTGAAAACGCTTGAACGCATCAATACCCCATTGTGGAGAACCCCACCATAAACAATCCGTACCCCAAAGGACGTGATCGGAGCCGTAATTCTTGATGTTTTTTCCAATGCCGTGCGCGCACATCACGGGGTCAATCACCGAAAGAGTATTGAAGAAGCTACCGATTTCGCAGTAGACATTGTTCATTTGTGGATTCCTTTTCTTGATGTCCATCAACACGCTATGCCATTCGAAGTCTCCCGTTTTGGGATCGTACTTATTACTCTCTTTCCAATTCGGTTCATTGGAACCATGCTTAATCGCCGAGTGATAAATGACGAAATTGAAATCAGGATTTCTGAGCGCTGCTTTTTCAATGTCTTTCGGATTCGCTAAATGTCCGAGTGTTTTGGATTGATAGGAATAACCCTTGTGGCAGCTGATTAATTTCAAACCCAACTTGCGGGATTGCTCAATAAAATACTGCGCATTGTCATCATCAACCTGAAATCCGTTACCGGTTTGCGCCGGATCAGTATGGCAATACCACTTCCATGATTTGATGTCGTAAAGCTTTAATTCGCGTTCCATTTGTTCGGCTAATTCAGCCTTATTCATGGTATTCGTGGTTTTGTCCCAATAATGATTTGGAGCGCAATTTCCCTGATTCAATGCACGCTGCGAACCAGCCATCTCGTTGATTTGTTTGCGGGCTTGCGCCATCACCCAGCTTGGTAAAACTTTTCCTGCGACGCCGGGAGTTCGAGCTGCACCTTCTAAAATTTTTCCGTCTTTATCACGATTCGTTTCTTTGCCGGGGACGCCGGAGATAACGACCATATTCGTATCACTGTCGAAGAACATTTCTTTGACGAAGTTTTTGAAGCCGTACGATTCCGCATCGTTCTTCAAATCAAATCCCATGTTCTTGATGAATTCCATCGTACGAAATCCAGCAAGCGGGACACCGTTCGTGAAATGGGCCTGCACGTCAATGATGAAATATTCGCTCTTCGGATATTTTTCCTGCGCCGGAGCCGCTTCCCAGGTTTCGATTTCGTCTACGTCCCAAACGTTTGATCCAAACGCTTGATTCGAAGCCATCAGGCAAGTCGCCATTCCCATGGAAGTTCCCATAAAACTACGGCGATCCATGTTCAGTTTTTTGGCGCGGACTTCGGACATTTCCTGAATTAAATGTTCGACTTTTTTCTGCGGTTCAGATTGAGGGCGTGGGTTGATTTCCTCATTGGAAACTACCTGCGTCGGCATCGGGGAAATGACATTTTTCTTAAGGTCACGTTGAAATTTACGAATCCACATAAATGGCTCCTTGATGGTTAATGTTCAGCAATTTAGGTAATCGCTTTACGCATTTGAATTTGCTATTCTAAGTAAGGCGAACAGAAAGTTTACCTTGAATTAAGACTATGAAAACGAATCTAAAGAAAAATAATAAACTCTACTTAATCGGAATTATTTTGCTCTTTTTGAACGGATTTGTCATGAGCATTAACGCGCAGGAATCAACTTTATCAAAAGAAATTCAGGCGCAGACGGCGACTGTTTATGTATGTCCGATGCATGCTGACGTTTCCTCGAAGGTTCCCGGCAAATGTCCAAAATGTTCGATGGTTCTCATCGCCGCCGGAGCCGGAGAAGATCAGCAATTTTACGCCTGTCCCATGCACGCGGACGTGATGTCAACGAAAGAAGGAAAATGTCCAAAATGCCAAATGGCGCTTGTGAAAATGTCGGCTCCGGAAGCCGGCGATTTTGACCTCAAAATTGAGACTACGCCAAAAGTTATCAAAGCTGGAAAACCGCTGAATTTACGCTTTTCGGTCTTCAATCCAAAGACCGGAAAGCAGGTGACGGAATTCAATATTTTACATGATATGCCGTTTCATTTATTCGTCGTGAGCCGCGATTTCAGTCACTTCGATCATATTCATCCAACAAAGCAAAAAGACAGCAGCTTCACAATTGAAACGATTTTGCCGAAGCCCGGATATTATCAAATCTACTGCGATTTATTTCCTGTCGGTGGCATGCCGCAAGTCCTTCATAAAAATTTGAAGACGGCAGGTTTCACAGGCGATCTGTTTGCTTCGCAGGCGAAAATCGTTCCTGATAAAAATTTTACAAAGACCTTAGACGGGATGCAATTTGAGTTAAAACTTGATCCGGCAAATCCCTTTGCAGGACAACCTGCTATTTTAAAATATCAAATTACAGATGCAGTCACAAAAAAGCCTGTGACGAATATTCAACCGTACCTCGGCGCCTGGGGGCATACGTTAATTCTCAGCGAAGACGGAACAGATTATTTGCATTCGCATCCGACGGAAATGATTCCTGAAGGAGTTGATCGAAGCAAGCTCAGCAGCACCGGTTTCGTTGATTTTGATACCTTCTTTCCGCGTCCCGGAAATTATCGAATCTGGTCACAGTTTCAACGGAATAATAAAATCACAACGGTCTCATTTAGTTTGAACGTGCCGCGCATGTAGCAATGCAGAAGCCCGCACGCAGTAAGGGCGCCAGTTCTCAACTCAAATTTACCAGAGTACTAACGCCCTTACTGCGTGCGGGCTTCTGCATTTGGTTTCGCAATCACTAATTCACACAAAGTCTGCCGGACTCTCAACGGTTTTTCTTCTTCGTTTTCAAGATAAGCTACAACTTTAATTCTCGTTCCGGCAGGCAACGCGACGGGATTTTTATAGTAATAACTTGGTTGCCAATTAAAACGATAATCAGCCGCAGCAATTAAGACTTCGGAAGTTCCATCGGGTCTTAACGTAGTCACCTCTAAAGATTTCGCCGAAGGAAATAGAAGCGGGCGAATTGCAATTATTTCTGCCGCGGTTCTGACTACATAAGA
Source organism: Blastocatellia bacterium (assembly GCA_043736395.1). Classification (GTDB taxonomy): domain Bacteria; phylum Acidobacteriota; class Blastocatellia; order RBC074; family RBC074; genus JAFDVL01. The sequence continues at coordinate 5,228 of JAYTCQ010000170.1, forward strand.
AGCCTCAACTCGTTGCTTCCTGGCTCCTGCCGCCAGCAGCATGGGCGGCGCTTTGACTTGAACAGTCTGCGCTTTTTTAGTTGGAATTTCGGACGAGAAATAGACTCCAAAAATGCTGTGATCAGAAGTTTCCTTTTCGCTCTGACGATAACGAATTTTCAGTTTAATACTGGTCTGCGCTGGAATCAAAATACCCGTGTCGTGCGGCAAATGAATGGTAGCTTGCCCCGGATTCCATTCACCTATTTTGTTTATCCCGATAAAAAATTCTGCTGAAGATACAGCGGCGCTATTGGTCGGAATAAATTCAAACGCATCTGCCCATTTTTCTTTTTCAAGATTTGTCGGAAGTGAAATTTCCGCTACAAATTCGCCTTCACCTGCTGGAATTTTTATCAGCTGTTCGGGTTGCAGATTCAAATCCGGCTTACCAAAAGTCCATGTCGAGGAGGGAAGTAATTCACGAGGAATATCTTTTTCTTCCCCGCGTGGCGCGCCGCCTTCGATCCAGGAAACGAGCAATTCTACGTCACGATGCGGAAGGATATAGTTGTGCTGAAAATCTCCGAAGCCTTTCACCGCTTGATATGGAGGCATCCGTTTTTCAAGCACTTCTTCCTTGATGGCCTTCGCCCACGGACGCGCTTCTTCAAACGAAGTCAGGCTGATGTCAGATTTTATTTTTCCTGGACTGTGACAGGCAAAACAATTTTTTTGGAGGATACGAACAACTTCTTTGTTAAAGGTGACGGAGGTTGTGACGGGATCGTGAGAGGTCGCAGGCAAGACGAGCAACGAACAAAAGATGAGTGAAGTTAAAATAAGTTTCGCAGCTTGATAATTTCGAAAACGCATCTTTAAAATTCAAAGAAATAGGCCGCAGATCTTACGGATCAGTTTGGTTTACGCGGATCTGTATTTTCAGATCCGCGTAAACCCGTAACGTCCACTTTATTCGTGGTCTATTTCTTTATTTCATTGCAGTAGTTTTGAGGCTCTGCTTATCCAGCGTGTAGTCAATCCAACCAATCGTCATTTCTTCGTACGTCGGATCGCCCCACCGTACATCTTTTTTCGGATCAGGATTATATTTATTCTTCGTCGAATTATCCCACACCGTAGTCACTTGAATGCGTGTGCCTTTCGGAATCGCAACTGGTTTTTTCGCGTAATACACGAGCTGCCAATTGAAATCGTATTTCGGAACATTGCTGATGACTTCGCTGCGTCCGTCTGGGTAGAACGCCTTGAATTCCATTGATTTTCCGCGCATGTGCAAATGCGGCATGAACGTCACGATGTGCAGGTCTTCTTTCGCTGTCCAGCACGCTACGGATTTATGGTTCTCGGCTCCGGCAGGAATTTTGAAATAGTGATTGCCAATACCAACGGTTTTCAATTCACGATCCGGTGTATTTTTCGCAAAAACTAATCCGACGACGGAACGGTCTTTTAATTCTCCAACTGGATTCAAGAAAGTTGAGTAATGAATTTGAAAAACAAGAGTTGATCCGGCAGGAACTTTTTTGACGGTTCCAGCTGGCCAGATTTCCTGATTTTTTCCTGGGGCATATCCGCACAGCATGGCTGAGCCGGTACCTTCGCCGCCATTGTCTCCAGCGCCATCACGCTTGGAGCCGTTGCCGCCACTTGGCAATGCGCAGGCATCGTCAAAAACAGGTGCGTCACTTTTAACTTTTGTGAGAAATCCTTCGTTGAGGAAAATATTTTCAGCATCCGCCTTTTCGCGCATTTTGCGACGTTCTTCAGGGGAAAGCTTGGCTGCACCAGCTCCTTCTTTAACCGGAGGCTGAACAAACGCGATGATGTGATGCACGATTTTGCGATTGCCGGGGCGAGCCTCAGCAAATTGAACGTACTTATCTTCCTTGAAATTTGTCTCGACTCGAAAGTATTGAATTTCGTCAGGAGTGCCAGGCTTCATGACAAATTCTTTACCCATATCAAGAACTACATCAGGTGTCGGAATTGCCCAGCCCTGCGTGAATTTCGGAGTCGGCGGCAGGTGTTTGGGATCGCCTTCTTTGGCTCCACCATCTACCCACGCGACGATAGTGTCAATTTCCTTTTGTGACAGTCGCGGATCGTTCGCCCATTGACCAACATGTGGATCAGCATGCCACGGTGGCATTTCGCGTTTGACGACTTTTTCTTTAATGGATTTTGCCCACGGACGAGCGTCAGCGTAACTCAAAGTTGAGAATGGTGCGGCTTCACCCGGACGATGACAATCGGCACAGGCTTTATTGAAAATTGGCGCAACGTCTTTCGTGAACGTTACATTTTTCGCGGCAATTT
>JAYTCQ010000171.1:0-29877 GCA_043736395.1 Blastocatellia bacterium
GTATCTAATGTTGCTTCCGGCGTAATGTCCCGACTCGAAAATCCTGTTCCACCTGTCGTAATAATCAAATCCACCTGAGCCTCGTCTGCAAAATATCTCTAGCGTTCTGCAATAAGAAGTCTCTCGTCAGGGATTATTTCAGTCTGGACGATTTGAACATTAATGGACGCCAATTCGCTCACTACTGTTGGGCCAGACACGTCTTCTCGCTCACCCCGCGCTGCCGAATCACTAATTGTCAGAACCACGGTTTTGATGAAATCAGACATTGCCAGCGCCAACATTGAATAAATAAAATAACAAGCTTTGGAGTTTACAGTGGATGCCTGAATCATTCAATGCAGGATCAGTTTTTAAAGACATAGTACGTAACTTTTCTTCTCAACAGCCGTGTTATGTCATTATTAAGTGCCATTAATTGTCACAACCCCGTAAACTGGACTTAACAATTCCGCAATAAGTTCCTTCCAAATGACTGAATTGATTATACTTAAAATAATTTTAAATTAATTTAACACTTTGGCATACGACTCGCTTATACTATTTACAGAAGAAGAGTGCTCAGTGACTATCGTCGTAGTTTTAGTTGGGTTGTTCAGCGGCGTTAGTCCGGGGCCACTGAGTACTCCTCTTCTGTTAGTTCTCCTACAAATTAGTCTGACAGCCTTTTGTCCACAAGATTTTGTCGCCCAACGACACGGCTCGCAAAAGGTAGCTTGATCACGATAGCTGAAATTTCAGACCACACCTTTTACCCAAAAATCCCGCATAACTCCCCCTTAAACCTTCCTTACCTACCCGCCTGTTTATTTCATCATAATCTATATCTTATCTCCATTATAAGATACACCTAACAATGTTTACTATATTCTTTGATAAAATCCTTTTTCCTGATACTCTGCATTTGGTTCCGCTCCCCTGAAGCAATCCGGCATATGCTTCACGAATTTTACTAAAAACATTGATGGAAATACCTCACTATTCCGCATATTTCTATCCTTAGAATCTTTATTTTTAGGAGTTTACCTGTGAAAAAGAAAAATAAGGGAAATGAAGTTGATTCCCAACCAACACGCCGCAAATTTTTAGGTCAGATTGGCGGAGGTGCGGCAGCCTTGTCTGTCGGCGGACTTCTCGTTAAACCAGTTGTAGCCCAACAGCTTGAGGCTTTGACTCCGGTGCAACGAGCCGAACGGGCTTATCAAGTGCGAGTTGCCGCAGCGCTGGCTCAGAAAAATCTACCGCAACCAATCGCGCAACCCAATGGTGACGAAGATCGCTATAATAATAAAATTGGCTCATTCACCAAGGCTCTTCCGCACAACCAATTGGGCGAAGTTGATACCATTGCCTTTCAATCATTGATGTATGCCGTGACGAATCAGGCACCAGAGGATTTTGAACGCGTACAACTTGGTTCAGGTGGTCGAAAGCTGACCAACCCACAAGCAGGATTAGCTTATGAAATGATTGGTTGCGATGCTGGTCATATCATCATGCCTCCAGCTCCTTCCTTTAGTAGCGCTGAAGAAGCCTCTGAAATAGGTGAAGTTTATTGGCAAGCGCTCGCCCGCGATGTACATTTTTCAGATTACGATTCAAATCCAATCACGAACGCCGCTGCTTCCGACTTATCAAGATTTTCAGATTTTCGCGGCCCGAAAAACAGGCGAGCTGCCAACATCAGTGCACCTTCGTTAGAGGCTTCAGAAGTAGATGATCGCACCGCACGGTTAACTCGTGCGCAAACCTCGCGACGTGCCAGTGGAGTGACTACCGCCACCCTTTTCCGTGGCAACACTGAAGGTGATTTAGTCGGCCCGTATCTTTCACAATTCTTATGGCTTGATGTCCCATTCGGCGCACAAACAATCGTCCAAAAGATGAAAACCGTTGTTGCGGGTGACGATTACATGACGAATTACAGTGAATGGTTAGCGGTTCAAAACGGGCTCTTGCCAACACCTAATCGTTTTGATTCGACGCCTCGTTATATTCGTAATAACCGCGATCTAGCGCAGTGGGTGCATGTTGACGCGTTGTATCAAGCATATTTCAATGCAATGTTTATTCTGCTGGGCATGGAAGCGCCAGTTGATCCGGCAAACCCTTATAAAAGCTCTAAGACGCAGGATGCCTTTGGCACTTTTGGTAATCCACATATTCAAGCTTTAATGACGGGTGCTTCCGCGAATGCCTTACGGACTGTCTGGCATCAAAAATGGTATGTCCATCGCAGGCTGCGACCAGAAGCATTCGCCGGACGTGTTCATAATCATGTGACCAAAGCCGCAAATTATCCGATTCATCCGGATATTCTTAACTCTCGCGCATTGACCGAAGTCTCCAGTAAGTTCGGGACATATCTTTTACCGTTGGCATTTCCTGAGGGTTCGCCGGTACATCCCGCTTACGGATCAGGACATGCGACTGTGGCTGGAGCCTGTGTCACCATTCTTAAAGCCTGGTTTGACGAATCATGGGTGTTACCGAAGCCGGTAAATGTTTCAGCTGACGGGCTTTCGTTAGTGCCTTACACAGGAACAGAGCAGCTGACAGTCGGAGGCGAATTAAACAAATTAGCCGCGAATATTGGGATTGGCAGAAATGCGGCTGGAGTTCATTGGCGCAGCGATTTCTGGGAAGCAACCAAGCTGGGTGAGGCAGTCGCGCTGTCAATTTTGACCGACGTTAGATCATGCTTCAACGAGCGTTTTGATGGCTTTACGTTAACTAAATTTGACGGGACAAAAATCACGATCTAAGTCCGTCTGCAAGCAGAGACTCAAAGGCAAAAGTGAAGGTTTGGAATTTTTCCTGATTTTCACTTTTGCCTTTTTGTCTTGGGATTGAAAAAGAAATTATCCACGAAGGACACGAAGGGGGACAAAGCCGGGGGAGAGAATATTCGGTAACATCTAACGAATGTGTCACCAATTATTTTCTTCCTTCGTGTCCCTTCGTGCTCTTCGTGGATAATTTCTTTTTTCCGAAAATATCTGCTATACAACTATCTATGAAGTTTCGCGCTGCCATTTTGCCATTCGTTTTATTTGCGTTTATTACTTCGTACGCTCAACAACGCCCGCTGATAACCGAAGACGTAGAACCTGTGAAACCCGGCTCCGTTCGCGCTGATTTCGGATTTGATTTTACACAGGGAAAAACCTTCCCGCTCTCAGGATTAAAAGGCGATTTATCACGAATTGGTGTCACGACCTTAACCTTTGGCTTAGCGCCGAATGTTGAAGTGGAAATTGGTGGCACGATCCACAATTCACTGGCAATTAATAGCCGCACTGCGAGCGCGATCCCGTTAATTTTAACCAGCCCGAATGCCTCCAGCGATACCGGAGATTTCTTCCTGGCGACGAAAATCAAAATCCGAAATGAGACAACTCGCCTTCCTGCTTTTGGCGTCCGCTTCGGTGCAAACATGCCGAATTCAAATCAATCGCGCGGCATCGGATTAAATCAAACAAATTTCTTTTTCACGACAATTGCCAGCAAATCCATTGGTAAATTTCGCGTGTCCGGCAATATTGGATTAGGGATTTTCACGTCTCCAAATGAACTTTATTCGCAGAATGATTTACTGCTTTACGGCTTATCGTTTTCACGCCCAATCAATGATAGAGTGACCCTCGTTGGCGAAATCAACGGACGTATGAACACTCGCAAACAACCTCCCATCGGAACCGAATCCGACGGCGAAGCTCGCTTCGGAGCGCGCATCAAAGCTTCTGGATTGTTATGGGATGTTTCAGCCATTGCCGGACTGCATAAGAATAGCGCACGTAGCGGATTGAGTTTCGGGTTGACGTATGAAGGTCAGCTGTTTACACCCATCAGATAGTTGAGAGTTCCATTCTTATTTCTGATAACGCGCAAGATCAAGCCGCATCAAAGTCGCCGTACTCCGCGCAATTAATTTTTCTTTTTCATCCGTAATCGTAGCCTCAACATAAATCAGCGTCTTCCCTAAATTCACGACCGTCGCTTCGCAAAACAAATCTAAATCTTTGGTTCCCTTTAAAAAATTAATCCGCTGCTCGACCGTTGTGACACCATTTTCAGGCATCACCATCGTCATCCCCGCGTGCGCCGCCGCCGCATCTGCGAGGCTGTAAAGCGCTCCGCCGTGGACGACAAAAGGCTGCACTAATTTATCGGTATAAGTCATTTTCATCCGCACCCAACCTTCACGAGCAGCAATTACTTCGATACCAAGATGTTGAAGAAAAGGAATGTTTGCAGAGAATTTTTTGAATTGTTCGAAATCAGTAATGGGCATAAATTATTGCAATGGTCTTTGGCTTTTGGGCTTTGAACTTTGTCGGAGTAAGGTAAAGTATCCTAAATCGTAAAACGTAATCTTGAAGGAATCTGCAAATATGAGCAATAGTCAACAAATTGAAACTGTCCAAAAATTAATCCAACAAGAAAAATTCGGAGTCCTCAGCACGCTTTCACTCAAGGACGACGGCTGGCCTTTCGGCTCGGCAACACCATACGCAATTTCGGCTTCTGGCGATCCAATCATTCTTGTGAGTTCGCTTGCCGAACATACAAAAAATATGATGAATGATCCACGCGTCAGCCTCTTCATTCAGGACACGACAACGAACGCAAATCCGCAAAGCACCGCCCGTGCGACGCTGCTGGGGATCGTCGAAGCAGTGAATGAAAATGAAGTTGAAGAAGCGGCGCAGCAGTATTTATCGCGCTTCCCCGAAGCCACGCAGAATTTTCAGTTAGGCGGATTTTCGCTGCTAAAAATTGTTGTAAAACAAGTGCGCTATATTGGGGGATTTGGGGAGATGTTTTGGGTGCAATTTTAGCGGTGAACTAGAAGTAGAAATTTACGTAGTGGTTATCGCCTGCGCCACTTCAATGACTCGGCTTAAACTTGCCGAAGAATATTTTGTTGCTTCGTATCGTTGAATTTGTTGCTCTTTTAAGCCAAGCCGAGCCGCCAGTTCGCGCTGTGAAAGCCCTGATGCGATACGCGCACGAATCAGGGCTTGCGGTAGATCATTCAACTTCGACAAATCAAGCTGCGGCTTTTTGCTGACCTTTGTTTTTTCGTACTCTTTCAGCTCCTGCTGCAAACTTTCAAGCTGACTTTGCAGCGCATTACGCTGCGCTTTAATCAGCAAGGGATGTACACCAGAATGCGCAGATTTGCGCATGTCAAAATCTTTCACCGCCTGCGCGAATCTCGCGGCATGAGCCTTGGTAATTCTGTATTGTCTTGCATTTTCGATCATATCTTTTCACGTGGCTTTTTCAGCCGGATTCCAACAATTCCTTTCGGTTTCCCGTTTCGATCTTGCTGGAAAAATTCGAGCCAAGTTTTTCCGCTACCACCTTCGATCCATTCAGCCGGAAATAGCTCGCCTCGGTATTTTTCTTTTTGCGCCGCGCGTCCATTGCTGAAATCTAATAACACTGGATCAAGTAATTCAGCATCTACGCCTTCAATACTCCAACAGCCATCAAAATCATTCGGCAATTCTTTTGATGTGACAAAACTGCCATCAATGTAAATCGCAGGACATCCTGCCTTTCGTAGTGAGGCGATTGCTGCTTTCAAGCCTTTCAGTAACTTTCGTCGATGTGGGTTTATTCCAAATCTGTTTTCAAATTCTTTCCATTCTGACCAATGAATTCCGGGAGGGAGATCCCCATTTTCTAATAAAAAATCAAGCATTTTTTTTCCTCAGCCCTTTACTATTGAGGGCGGTTAATGTTCCTTTCGGCACTTCCCACATGGCTGAGAACGTTTGATGACACAACTATATCATTGTGTTACATGCCTTGTCAATCAAGAGTACTCCCTCCTCAAAAACAAAAGGCAGGTTATTAGCCTACCTTTTGAGTTTCTAGTTTGATGCGTCTCTCACACATTCCCACGCTTAATCTCCCCCGCCAAATAATCCGTCGCTCGCCACGCCACCGCCAAAATTGTCAGCGTTGGATTTTTCTCTGTAGCCGATGGGAATGAGCTACCATCCACCACAAATAAATTCTTCACCGCGTGACTTTGATTAAAGCCATTCAGCATAGAATTTTTCGGATTAGCTCCCATGCGACAGGTTCCGTGTTCATGGATGGGTGAGCCGGGGTGATCCCAATCATTGCGTTTGTAATTCAATGTTTCGGCTTTCGATTCGTGCAATAACTGCTCAACTGTGTCGTACATTTCTTCGGACATTTTTCGTTCGTTGTCTGAATAATTCAGCACCATTCGCATAATCGGTAAGCCGTATTGATCGCGTTTGGTTTCGTCCACTTCGATGCGATTATCTTCGCGCGGAGGGATTTCGCCGTACGGGTGAATTTGAAATAATGCGGGATAATGGCGCAACACTTCTTTCTTAAAATTTCCACCGAAGCCTTCCATATTTTTTGCAAAGCTCGCGTTGTTCTGGCATCCGCTTGACCAAAATTGCATCCCAAATCCACGGGCGTAATCGCGTTTTTTCCCGCGATGATTGAAGCGCGGTAAATAAATATGTTCACCTCCGATGCCGCTGTCGTGCGTAGTCTCACGACCGTACAAATGCGGCATGAACGCCTGCACGTGAAAGCGAAATTGTTCAGTGAAATATTTGCCGAGTACGCCCGAAGTATTCCCAATTCCGTTCGGATAAATTGAGGATTTTGAATTCAATAAAATTCGCGTTGAATCTACTGATGACGCGCCGACAATCACGACTTTGGCTTTGACGTGGCTTTCAGTTTTATTGTAGCGATGAAAATATTGGACGCCATTTGCAAGCCCTGTTTTCGGGTCTACGGTGACTCTTCCGGCGACGGCGTTGCTGATGATTTTTAATTTTCCGGTCGCAATTGCAGCGGGCAATAAATGCAAAGCCGAATTAAAAAAACTTCCCGTCGTGCAGCCCGATCCGCAATCTCCGCAGTAATGACAGGACGCTCTTCCGTTCAACGGGCGAGTCAAATTCGCGCGCCGACCTTGCACGATATTTATTCCGGCACGTTTCCCGGCATTCATCATCGCCCATTCACCGCAACGCAGCGCAGGTGCGGGCTGATGAAATTTGCTGCCGGGCAAAGTCTCGTTATCGTCGTCTCCGCCGCAGACGCCGATGAGCTGATCTACTTGATCGTAGTACGGCTTGATGTCTTTATATTCAAATGGCCACGGGATGCCGTAGCCGTCGTTGACCTTAAAATCCACATCAGAATAACGCAGCGAAACACGTCCCCACATATTCGTTTTGCCGCCATGCCCCCAAACACGATAGAGGTCATAACGCTTCCCTTCCGGCGTCAAATATGGTTGCTCTTTGGTATCTAAAAACCCAAGTTCAGGCTTTTCGCCACGTGCAAAAGCTTCGCGCCTTTCGTAGGGCAACATCGCCATCCAATATCTCGCGGGATCGTATTTGTCTCCTGCGTCTAGCATCAATACGTTGACGCCTTTGCGCGTTAAATTCCACGCCGCCATTCCGCCGGAAGCGCCGGAGCCGATGATGACTACGTCGTAAACAGGAGAAGATTTTTTGATCTGTGGAGCTTGGGTTTTGCGTTGCTTTTGCATACTTGCCTCGATGATTTTTTTAGACAGGATTCACAAGATTGACAGGATTTATTACAAGAAACTAAAAGATTTTTTCTAATCTTGTTCATCCTGTAAATCTTGTCGAAATGTTTTTTGATTTGCTAATCAACTACAGTGTGAATACTATCTTACTTACTTCTATTAGTGAAGAACGCTATTTTAACGACTAGAAACTGGGAGCGCCCGCATCCTGCGGGCGAGCTTTGCGAAGGGATCACTTTTCATCGCAGGTAATTGCTTTCCAAGGTTCGCCCGCAGGATGCGGGCGCTCCAAGTGAATGCTCCCAGTAATTTTTTGGAGGAAATTAAATCTATGCCTTACTCAGAAATGCTAATCAAACCTATGCGCGAAGACCTTTCGCTGAATGGAATCACAGAAACCCGTACCGTCGAAGCGGTTGACGCTGCCGTCAAAAATACTCCGGGAACATTGATGATTGTCGTCAATTCCGTTTGCGGTTGCGCCGCTGGCAAAGCCCGTCCAGGCATTGTGCAAGCGTTGCAGAATTCCGTGAAGCCGGACAATGTCATCACAGTTTTCGCCGGAGCTGACATCGAAGCTACGGAACACGCGCGTAGCCTGTTTGCGCCGTACCCGCCGTCGTCGCCTTCCATTGGAATTTTGAAAAACGGCGAACTCGTTTATATGATGCAACGCCGCGACATCGAAATGCGCAATGCGGAAATGATTGCTGATGAATTGAAAGCAGCATTCGAAAAAGTGTGTACGCCTGCGCAAGCAGCAGTGAATTAAAATGCGGAAGCCCGCACGCAGTAAGGGCGCCAGTACACCATGCAAAATTTCCTCAGTTTCTGAGTAATTTATTTATATTGTACTGGCGCCCTTACTGCGTGCGGGCTTCCGCATTTTTATAACTTCCTTTCCGCCAACGCCTTTTTCCCCGCCTCGATCACTTCCAAAATCCGCTCTACATCGTAAATTGAACCGCGCCACGCGCCGCCGCTGACATTTTGCAGAGCCGCCCATAGTCGCGTTTCGTCAGGTAATTCAGGGTCAGCAGAAAGATCATTCCGAAATTCTCGCGCTGACAATTCTTCATCATTCGGCGTATGAGTTCCGTCAGCTTCGAGCTTCACAAAATCTACCGAACCTTCAAGATTTACAGTGTCAATAATCACACGAATTAAATCGCCATCGCGCAATTTGCCTAGCGGGCCGCCTGCCAACGCTTCAGGGCCGACGTGACCGATGCACGGGCCACTTGAAACGCCGGAAAATCGTGCGTCAGTGATGAGCGCGACTGAATTGGCGTACGGCATATATTTCAACGCCGAAGTGATTTGATAGACTTCTTCCATCCCTGTTCCCAGGGGTCCGCGACAAATTAAGGCGATAACTTCACCCGCTTTGATCGCGTCTTCGCCTTTGCTTTTAATTGCCGCAATCGTCGCGCGTTCGCTGGTGAAAACACGCGCTGGCCCCGTCAAGCGATAGACGCCATCCGCGCCAATCATCGAACGCGCAATCGCTGTGCTTTTGACAATTGCTCCTTCGGGAGCGAGGTTGCCTTTGATGAAAGTCACCGTGCTCGAAAGCCCCTTTTGACGCGCCTGCTGTGGATTCATGATCACTTCATCAGATTCAACGCCATCGGCTTCACGTAAGCGTTCACGCAAGGCACGACGACGATCTGAGGCTTCCCATTCATCCAGCATTTTATCCAAAGGTTCGCCGTACGCGGTCAACGCTGAGCCATCAATTAAATCTAATTTTCGCAGATGCAACATCACTTCAGGAACACCCCCGGCTAGAAATACGCGGACGGTCGGATGCGGGCCATTCGGCAGCGAATCCACGAGACGCGGCACGCGACGATTGATCGCAATCCATTCTTCGACCGCAGGAATTTCCAGTCCTGCGGCGTGCGCGACAGCGGGAATATGCAAGAGCAAATTCGTCGAACCTCCGAAGGCCGAATGCACCGCCATTGCATTACGAATCGCGGCTGGCGTGACAATAAATCTTGTCTCAACTGAGAGCTGTTTTTGTTTGAGCAACGCCTGAGCGGAACGCCGCGCCATGTCGAGCCAAATCGGTTGTCCTGAAGGTGCCAGCGCACTATGCGGAACTGCCATTCCGAGCGCCTCCGCGATAACTTGCGAAGTCGCTGCTGTGCCTAAAAATTGACATCCGCCACCCGGCGAACCACAAGCGCGACAGCCAATTTCGGAAGCCTCTTCGAGCGTGATTTGTTGATTGGCATATCGCGCGCCGATGGTCTGCGCTTTGCCTGCATCTTCACCGTCGCTGGCAGGCAACGTTACTCCGCCTGGAACAATCACTGTTGGCAACTTATGCGCTCCTGCCAAAGCCATCATCATGGCAGGCAAACCTTTGTCACAAGTCGCTACACCGAGCACTCCCTGACGCGTCGGCAGCGAACGAATCAGCCGCCCCAGCACCATCGCCGCGTCGTTGCGATAAGGCAAGCTATCGAACATTCCCGTCGTTCCCTGTGAACGTCCATCGCAGGGATCAGTGCAATATCCCGCGAACGGGATGCAATCGAATTTGATTAATTCTTCGGCTGCCGCCTGCATCAATAATCCTACTTCCCAATGCCCCGTGTGATAGCCGAGCGCGAGTGGAGTTCCATCGGGCAACCGGATTCCTCCTTGCGTGCTGAGCATTAAAATTTCAGGACGTCCCAACTGCGCCGGATTCCATCCCATTCCGACATCCTGTGTCCAGCCGAATAAATCGCCGCTGGGTCGGTCGAGTAAATCGGAAGGCGTCAGCGGCAATTGCCCCGCCGGTCCGGTGTGCTTTGTCGTGACGGAAAAAATATTCGCATCATCAGTTCCGAAAATCTTGTCTTGCATTAATTCGCCTGTTTCCTTTTTTCTATTCTCATTAAGTTTTTGAATCTCGGGTCGGCTCGTCAGATTTTATTGTTGATTAAATCCCGTCGCACGGCGGAATGCTTCGACGTAGTGGCCGTCTTTTCTCAGCGCTCGCCCCTTTAAATACGCGATAATTTTTTCTAAATCTCTCGCATCCCAATCAGGCCGATATTTATTGACTGAAGGTTCAAATTGACTGACCTGTTTGGTTGCTGCTTTGATTTTCAAATCAAGTGTTTCAGAAATGTCTACCCAATAATTAGCTTCGTTCGCCGCATAATAAAACATCAGCAGGGGTACTTTATACGATTTCAAATTATCTACCAGCAAGTGCTCGGGGTAGTACAAATGAAACTCCGCCGCACGGACTGCATCAATGGTATTGAACGCCGCCATTCGATGATCGGATTTGTGCCAGCGCTCATACATTTCGCCCGGATCAATGCTGAAAACAACATCAGGGCGATGCTGACGAATCAATTTTGTAGCCTGGCCGCATAACGCTTTCGGTTCTGCATATTCCAGCTCGCCATCTTCGTAGCCCATCCAGATAATATTTTCTTTTGGGATTCCCAGCACCGCGCATGATGCCTCTTCTTCCGCTTTGCGAATCCGCGCCAAACGTTCGCTGGTCATTTCTAAATCGTACGAACCTTTGTTGTCGTTGGTATAAATAACGATGATAATTTTATTGCCGTTTTTCGCGAGCAAGGCCAGTGTCGCACCACAACCGAACAAATCATCATCCGGGTGAGGCGTAAAAACCATCACCGTTTTTCCTTTCCAGTTTTCGATCCGATCCTGCGTCGGTTGATTTTTCGCGTCAGCCGACAATGCAGGGATGAGCAATATTGATAGAGCGATGACGAGGGTTAGAAAAATTTTCACGTGAGTCTCCTAAGGTTGTTCAGGTTTATTATTTAATTTTCCAAGCGCGCGATAAATCTGGACAAGTCCGCGATCTACCATTCGCTCACCTGCACCAACTTCGACACGAGTCACAATCGTATTTGCGCCGTAGCCACCCACTACTGCGGCCTGCATCGTTGGAAAATATCCGATGTAACCATTCGTGTATCCGCACATAAATGTATCCGTCAACGGTGAGCGCTGCTTCAGCAACAACTGCAAGCCAACGAATGGTTCACCCGGCAATCCGACCAGAGCAATTTGCCGATTAATGACCAGCGTAGTCACCGGTGCAGCGATTGGATCATTCAAATATCGAAAAAATCGTTTCGCAGGATTTGGACCGTAAGCAGCAAGAATCGCGGCTCTCAAAGATTCCTGGCTCCAGCGATTTCGAAATTGCATCTCTTCGCTCACGTAAGAAAGCTCAGGATTGGCAGGCACTACCGGCTGAATATTGCGACTGACGCGGACAACTTCACGTCCAATTTTTTCACCCAGCTTGCGCATTTCATTGTCTGCATTTTCTGGCAGCGGAGTTTTATCCAGCATCGGATTAATATCGCCCGGCGCGCCTTGCAGGAAAAAACAAATTGGCTTGTTTGCAAAATTCTCTTCAACTGTCCGCGCCATCGCACCCGGAAAATCTGCGGAATAGCGTAAATTATCCGGGCCGAAAACTACCGGATGACAAGCGTAGTTCACCAGAATCGCCAATGGATTGCCCTGCTGATCGTCTACGCGGACTACGCCTACGCTTGGATCAATCACGCCCGTTGGCTGCCCCGTACTGTTGCGCCAGAGCATTTTCACGCTGCCGTCGGATTGAATGTAACGACGATTGTGACCGAGAATTGTTTGACCGTAGCCCACACCGATTCGCGCTGCAACCATCCGCCCACGCGCTTCGCCGATACCCTGAATAATTTTGTTGAGCGCCTGCTGCTCCCATTCAGGAATTTGGTCGTAATCTTCATCAATGACGGGCCCTGAATGCGTGTGAGAAGCAATGAACATGACGTCGTTCACGCGATGCAGTTGCCGGACACGTTCACGGACAAAATTGAGCTGCGGTTGCCCGAACGAACGTCCTAAATCCAGCGTAATGACTGCCACAGAATTTCGCCCGTCATCCAGCACTAACACCCTTGCGAACAATGGATCAAGTTTACCTGTTGCCGGACCTGAGCGATTGCTGTACCCCCATAATTCAACGCCTGGCGACGGCGTAATGTCTGCGCGCGCTACGCCCGCCTTGAAGCTTTGGGGGTAGCCCGCCGATACCAAACAGAATAGTAACAAAATCCCGCAAAATAAATGCCGCATAATCTGCCTTTAAAAGTTGAGGCTTCACAACAAAGTTACAGCTGCCGAGAGAATCAACAAACTGAAGTTTGTTGGACATCTGAAAACTAAATTTTCGGCTCATTACCGCCCCGGCGAAGTTTTCAATTTGCCGAGTAACGTAAACAAATTGACGAGGTGCCGATCAATCATCGCTTCACCTGCGCCGACTTCCAGACGCGTGTTATAACCCGCGCCGTAACCGCCCTCTGTCGCCGCTTGAATTGTCGGAATGTAGCCAACCCACTCCCCGCCCGCGCTGTAAGTATAGCCAAACAAGAGCGTGTTTTTTATCTCGGATTTATCACGCAAGGCGATTTGTAAATTTACAAACGGCTCCCCGGGCAAGGCGGCTATTGCCAGTTCGTCATTGAGGAGCAGCGTCGTCAATCCAGCGCGAATTTTTTTGGCAGAATCCCAACGATCCTGAAATTCCATGACATCCGCAGAGACACGAATAGTTGCATTATTATTTACCTGCGGCTTCATTCGCCTGGTAATTTTTATCGCCTCTTCGGCCAATGCTTTTCCCATTTTTTCAGTTTCACCAAAACCGTTCTGAGCCACTGGTTGCTTGTCGAGATACGGATTAATGTCGCCAGCGCCGCCTTGGATGAACAGGCACATTGCACCGGAAAATTCCTGCTCAATCCGCCGCGCTAAAGATCCGGGATAGTCGGCGGAAATCATCCGATTATCCGGGCCTAACACAACTGCGTGACAGGCATAATTCACCAGCACGGCACGCGGTTTTCCAGTTGAATCGTCTACGCGAATTACACCAACCGTTGGATCAAGTGGGCTGGTCGGCAGCTTGCCCTGATTGCGCCAGAGCATTTCGACTTTGAGATTGCCTTCAACTTTGCGGCGATTGTGACCAAGGTAAATTTCGCCAAAACCGGTCGCGAGACGTGCTGGAAACATTTGCCTGGAGGCGTCTTCAATCGCGTTCAGAATTTTGTCTTCGGTGGCAGCGAACCAGGATTTTGCATTGCCCGGCCACGATTGATCTTCCCAAGTGATTGGCCCGGAATGAGTGTGCGTCACAGCCAGCAAAACGTGATCGGCAAGTTTTCGGGAACGTGCCTGCGCTACCACGCGCTCAGACGGAAACGAACGCAAATCACAACTCACAATCGCGACGCTGACGCCATCCACTTTCAGCAATAATACTGTGGCAAATAAAGGATCGTGAACGCCAGTGGAAGGCCCTTTGCGCGCCGCATATCCGCCCATCACGTATCCAATCGGCGGCGTGATCTCGACGCGTGCAACGCCGGCTGTCAGCTCGCCTGCGTAAACAGTGCAAGAAAAAAGCAAAAGCAAAACTACCTGCCTCATGAATTGCATAAAAAGTTCTCTGCCTTAGTAATGGATTTGTTCGAGGCGCAACTATACCTCGAAAAAACCAATTCTGCCCAGAGCATTACATCATCAAATCAGATACCCGCAGCCCTTTTTCTTGACAAGCATCTCCCGCAACCATAAGCTTCGAGGCAGTTCTGATACGCAGTACCATACGACTAACTTAATGAATCGGAGATTCCGCCCGTGCCATTCTTTTTTGATCTTTCTTCCACCTTTCCCCATGCGACACGAAGTCCGCTTGAACCCGTCGTCGTCAAAGACGAAGTTCCGGTTGACCTTGATCCGGCTCAGGAAATCCCGGCTGAACCAATTATTGATACTGGTTTGCCGATCCCCTCGCATTACGACATAGACGTGATTCGCCTGCTGGTGCAAGACCCGTTTCACCTCTATATTTATTGGCAATTGAAGGATAATCCGTTTGATCGGCTGAAGCGATTATTCCCGACCAGTGAATTTCATTCTGTCTTAAAATTAATAGACGAGACGACAAATATTGCCGTGTTTTTCGATGTAGCGTTTGGACGAAATTACTGGTTTAGCGTCTTCCCTGATCGCACCTACAAAGTTGAACTCGGCGTAAAATCTGACGCGCAGGGCTACATTAAATTGATGACTTCCAATGCGGTGACGACTCCGCGCGGCACGATTTCGGATCAGCAGGATAGTGAGCCGCAATATCAAATTTCAGCGGATGAATATGTGCAGGTCTTACGCGAAAGTCATCTCGTGCCGGAACGCGCTTTCACGGCGCAGGGAATTTTACCGATAGCTGGCACGCCTGAAGAGCAGAATACATTTTGGGAATCAATGCCGGATTCTTTCCAGAAATTGATGAGCATCATCGCCGATGTGCAAGCCGGACGCGACTACGAAAAATTGTGGGAGAAATTAGATCAGGCAGAATTGACTTCACTGGTACGCGAATTTTTATCCATCATCAGTAAGATGAGCGGCGATGGAGAATTAGGCTACATGTTGCTGCTCAGACATTTGCCCGAATTATTGCGGCGGACGCTTTCTGCTGAAGGCGCGATTGAAGTGAGTCAGCCGATGAGCCTTTATTTGGCAGAACAATTGGGATTACCGCTGACCGCCGCAATCAACATTGGAGGCTCATCCGAGCAACAGGTGAAACGCGAGCAATGGTTGCCGAGTATGAAAAATTAAATTGACGTCCGTGAAAAAATTAAGGGGTTTACGCGAAGACGCAAAGAATACAATTATTAAGATATGTTTATTGAGATTTAGAAAGTAATTCCCTTTTCCGACTTTGCGTCTTTGCGTGAACCCATTTTAACTGCTCCCTATAAACTATTTATGGAAACTGGATTTTTAAGCCTCGTCCTACACGCCCATCTCCCCTTCGTGCGTCATCCTGAATACCCTGATTTTCTTGAGGAAGATTGGCTCTACGAAGCAATCAGTGAAACGTATATTCCGCTGCTCATCGCGTTTCAAACCTTACGCAACGAAGGCGTAAAATTTCGGCTGACGATGTCCATGACGCCGCCGCTGTGTGAAATGTTAGCCGATTCGTTATTGCAGCAACGCTACATTGACCATCTGCATAAACTCTGCGAATTGGCGGAAAAAGAAGTTGAGCGCACCCGCAATGAAGCGATGAATTTCCATTCTGCCGCCTTGATGTATCAGCGTCATTTTAATGAATGCCTGGAAGTGTTCGAGCATAAATACAACCGCAACATCATTCGCGGATTTAAAGAGCTACAGGACGAAGGCTACCTTGAAATTATCACCTGTGGAGCGACGCACGGCTTTCTGCCTTTAATGTCCAGCGATGAAGCGAAACGTGCGCAAATTCAAATTGCGAAAAATAATTACATCAAACATTTCGGACGCGCTCCGCGTGGAATTTGGCTAGCCGAATGCGCGTTCAGTCCGGGCGATGATCGCTTTTTGAAAGAGGCGGGGATTCAATTTTTCATCTCTGATGCACACGCCATTTTGTACGGCTCACCACGTCCGAAGCGTGGGATTTACGCACCTATTATGACTCCGCAAAACGTAGCCGTTTTCGCCCGCGACACTGAAACCAGCGAACAGGTTTGGAGTTCTGAAATTGGTTATCCCGGCGATCCGCTATACCGCGAATTTTATCGTGATCTGGGCTACGACGCACAGGATGAAGAATATATCAGACCGTACCTGCACGATGACGGAGTCCGCAGAAACATTGGCTACAAATACCATCGCATCACCGGCAAAGTTGACCTGCACCAGAAAGAACCGTACGTGCCGGAATGGGCTTCTGAACGCGCCGCTTCACACGCCGGAAACTTTATGGATAACCGCCGTGCGCAAGCTGGATTCTTACAGGAAAAATTGGGACGACTGCCGATGATTCTGGCTCCGTACGATGCGGAATTATTCGGGCATTGGTGGTTTGAAGGGCCGCAATTTTTATACTACCTTTTCAAAAAACTGCACTTCGATCAAAGCGAAATTCGCCCGATTTCCCCGATAGATTATTTGCAAATCTATCCCGACAATCAGAATCAAATTCCTTCAGCTTCATCGTGGGGCGCAGAAGGTTACAACCGCGTCTGGATCAATCATCAAACCGATTGGATGTACGTCCATCAAAACGTCGCCGAACAACGAATGGTCGAACTCGCGTCCACGCATCCACACGCCGAAGGGCTGCAACTACGCGCTCTGAAGCAGGCCGCACGAGAATTATTATTAGCGCAATCTTCGGATTGGGCATTTATTATTACGACGGGAACGATGGTGCAATACGCCGTGAAACGATTCAAAGATCATATTCATCGCTTCACGAAAATTTATGAAATGATTCAGGCGGATGCGATTGATGAAGCGTGGTTAGCGGATGTGGAAGGCAAGGATAATATTTTTGAGGAAATTGATTATCGGTTTTATGCGGCGTAAGGGGACACGAAAATGAGCAGTTTTAACGATGCCTCTCAAATACAGAAATTAACTGGCATAGAAGCGGTTCGCTTACGCCCAGGAATGTATGTCGGTGATAAAGATGAGAATGGCTTGCACCAACTAATCTATGAGTTGCTCGACAATTCGATTGATGAAATTGTTGTAGGATTCGGCAAGCGAATAAAAATTATTCTTCACGCTGATAATTCTGTCACTGTTCAGGATAATTGCAGAGGAATCCCTGTCGAAACTAAACCTTCGACTAATGTACCCATTGCTGAATTTGTTTTTACAAACCTACATCGTGGGCAAAAGTTTGATAGTAATCCCTACAAAGTCACAGGCGGATTACACGGCGTCGGCGTGGCTTGTGTAAATTTTCTTTCTGAATGGCTCCACTTAGAAATTGAGCGAGATGGGAAAATCCATCAACAAGATTATCAAGCTGGAATTCCAATCAGCCCCTTCTTAGTTATTGGGGAAACGAATAAAACAGGCACAAAAATTCACTTCAAACCGGATACAACAATTTTCACAGTGACAGAATTCAATTTTGAAAAACTGGCATTGAAGTTAAGACAAAAATCATATCTCAACAGTGGCGTAGAGATCGCTCTGATTGATGAACGTAAGAATAAATCTCAAATTTTAGAACTTTGTTCTCAAAACGGCCTAGCTGATTTTGTAGATTTTATTGCTCAAGATATTTCCCGGGTTCATCCAAAAACAACTCATTTTATTGGTAAAATCGAAGAACTTGATCTTTCAATTGAAGCCGCTCTTCTCTTTACTGAGCAGGTGAAAGAAAAAATTTATACGTTTGCGAATCAGATTCAAACGCCAGATGGAGGTACACATCAATCAGGATTTTATGCGGGATTAACTCGTGCGATAAATCAATTCGCAAAAACTAACCATAAAAAACCTGCTTTACCTGCCAAAAAAATTAGAGCAGTTTTAATTGCGATCCTTGCTGTAACCTTACCCCAACCAAGATATGAAGGATCAACAAAAGCAAAACTAGGCTCGGATATCAGTGGAATAGTGCAATCATTCGTCTACCAAAATCTAATCAATTATTTAACCGCCAATCCTGAAGTCGCCAGCAAAATCATCCATCATCTTTGGCAGGAAAATTAGGAATGCCTGCATCGCGCATTTTCATAGATTCAGATTTCTCGTTAGAGATTCGCCCACCCAATACACGCGAAGTCGAATTGATCGGGCGAGCGGCGTATTCAATTTTTCACGGGGCAAATTCCTGCCTCCTGATCAATCCAAACGAATCCATTTTGCTGCCAAAAAATAATTCCGAGCAACTCGTGATTCAGCTTTCGCCAAATCTGATTATTGAAACGGCGACTCGCCTCAAACTATTTCGGACCGGCTCAAACTTACTGTTTAGCAATATCTCGTCAACAGACAAAAAGCTGACTTTGGTTTTGGATCAGATTCAAAATGAATTATTGGAGAGTGCGACGGGCTGGCGCGAAATTGTCAGATCGCTCGTCAATCAATTAGTTGTGCAATTACTCCGCTCGCATCTAAACTTAAAACGCTCCGAAGAATTAGAGCTGTCACGCGTCGGCATCGTAGATCGTCGGCTGCGTCGGGCGATTGAATTTATGCACGATAATTGCGGGCGGGAGATTTCTCTGGCGGAAATTGCGGCTTCGGTGTTTGTCAGTGAATTTCATTTTGCGCGGCTTTTTAAGAAGCTGACAGGGACCTCGCCACACGCATATCTTGCTTCGATTCGGATTCAGAAGGCGCAGAAATTATTAGCGGAAACCGATCTCACACTATCGGAAATCGGGGCGCAAGTGGGATACAACAGTCAAAGTCATTTCACCAAAATCTTTCGGGAAGCGAACGGACTGACTCCACTCGCATTTCGTATTTCCATCATCCGATAAAATAAAAATCCCCTTTCTTAGAGCGGATTTCAAATGTATGCGACCTAGTGTCAGTAGCCCGCGCGTGAGCAAGGGCTGCACTGGCAAAGCGTTCGTTGACGCCTAAGGCGCACTGTTTGAGGCTGCCCTTGCTCACGCGCGGGCTACTAACACGGTGCGCTTATCTGCAAACCGTCACCAGGCATTGGCCAATGGGCATTGCAGTGATTTTCAATTCGTAAGCATTAACAATTTACCTTTCTCCGAAAACAATTAAAAATGAACAATGAGCGAATGAAGAATGATTCGTGAGTCGCAGCCAACGAAAATCAGAGCCGAATCTGCGCAAAAGATTCCAGCGGGGCCGTGTGTTCCGCCTCAAACGACTCCGTCAGGATTGGCGGCTGAACGGTTTTCAGTGCGCCGAAATCAAGCTTCGTCAGCGCTTCGATTTTATTGAGCGTAACTTGAAAAGTTCGATATTGACCAAATACAAAAGCCTCTTCTAAACCTTCGATCAAATCTTCCTGACTCAATAAATACGCGGTTGCTGAAAGCTTCTTATCGGGTTTGACGATGGCGACGACTTTCCAATATTGGCGAGGCAACTGAATTCCTCGATACTCTGGATCATTGTCATCCAACACCGGGCCGGTGAAGACGGAGACTTTAATATCTTCAAGCTGCGCATTATTTAGAATGTAATCTTCCAGCCCCGCCCATAGTGTTTGTCCGGCATTGAAGGCGTGATGCTGCGGGGTGCAATTGGAAAAATGAAACGTATCATCATTAGCAGTTCTAGCAATTTTTTCAGTTGTTCCCCAGGCCGGATCAAGCCGTCGTACCAGATGACCTCGATCTAAATCATTTCGCGCATATACCTCTTCTCCAATTTGCTCTTCACGTTTAATGCGCGGATCAAAAATCCATTTGTCGCTATCTCGCTTCAAGTTATTGCTCTTTTTTCCGTCAATATTTACGGCGGTCAGAAAAGCCATTCTGCGCTCGCCGTTCATCACGACACTGAAATGATGATAGGGCAGCACGAACTTATCCAGACCGTTCGCCTGTTGATTAATCGCGGCTTTCGCTTTCATCGCGGCGGTTAAGCTGGGCAACGGAACAAGGCGGTTGCCAGTCCCTAAAAACTCAGGGTTATACCCTTTTCGCGTCGCGTAATTCGGATCAATACTAATGGTTTCCGTGAGTGTTGAAGTCAGCACTGGCTCGGGAGGTTTTACTGGCGACATCACTGCTGGTGCAACAGATGGAAGCGTGATGCCAGGCTGTTGAGCAGGTGTGCCAAGACTAATTGTAATCTCCAGCGGAATTGAAATCGTTCTGCTGAAATTCGGAATTGGGAGGGCATTCATGGGATTCACATGATGTTGTTGTTCCTCAGCTCGCGCGGCAATTTCGAAGGGGTGAGGAGGTTCTAACGTAAGCAATTCGCCCATCAAATCAGCTTGCTGACCACTGAGTGTCTGCGCCTTAAAATACTTGATTAAGCGGCTGACTCTGACGCCTTCATTGGCGATCCAATCCAGGTCACGGGGATCGTCAGTTCCCTGGCGCCAGATCGTCCCGTTTTTGGCGATCAAGTTTCCAGCCGCATCTGTTTTCGGCACGCCGGAGTGGTGCAGCGCGATGACTTCCCACATATCATTGAAGACCGGAGAACCGGAAGAACCCGGTTCGGTGTCGGTTTCGTAATGAGCAAAATTTTCCAGAATATCGAGCAGATTATTGCTGCGAATCGCTAACTGTTTTGGCTCTCCCAGTGGATGTTGAATGATATTGAGAGGGTTGCCTTCAATGGCTTTACCTTCTTCTTCAATCAGCCGATTCCATCCGTAAAGTTTCAGGTCAATTCCGTTGTTTGAGATCGGGCGAACAGCTACCAAGGCGAAGTCCAATTCCTCATCCGTCAGGAAAAATTTCTCGGATTCCAGACCAAATGTCACAACGGGAAGCATCCGACCAAAACGATCCGATTGGAAATCAAATTCGATTTCGCTAAAGCGAGCTTCAGACGCATTACCCAGCACATGATTATTGGTTAGCAGCAGACGCGGCGACACCATAAAACCTGTGCCGAATCCTCGTTCCGCACCATTACTATTGCGCACATGTACGCGTCCCACAAAGCGAGAAACCGCCGTTCCTTTTTCCAGAAAATTTAAGCCCAGCAGGTCTGATCGTCCGATGATGCGCTCTCTGCCCAGTGCCAATCTTTCATCTGGCATTCGCGCTTCAAGATTTGCCAATTTGGTAATTTCTCGAATCTCTGCCTTTTCTCGATACTCCTGATTTTTTTGGACGCGATCAAGCGGGATGGCTTCAAGCACATCCCCGGCATTAATTTTACTGGTTTTTTCGTCACGGGTTTGTTGACGAGACGCCCATCGCTGCGCGGCCTCTTTGGCTATTTGAAGGTTATATTCAATCATGGCTGAAGTCCGGTTGAAGTAAAGAATTCATCTTTACTTTGCGTGTTTGAAAAAAAATTATGGTTGATGATTTCTGGTCGTGACCGAAGTTTGAAGGTTCCCCATCAAACTTCGTCACGGACGTTTCTATCATGCTTACTCATCCGAATCGCCTTCGTCTGAATCACCCATCTCATCATCTCCGCCATCTGAATCATTATCACCTAAATCTTCACCTTCTGACTGGTCAGACGCGCTTTCGTCATAATCGCTGTCGGGTGATTCATTGGAGTCAAAATCATCGCCGAGGTCTTCTCCGGCAAAAGCAGGCGAGACCATTGAACCGCCACCAGACCGAGACAGCAAGGGGCTGCGGTATTGGCGTGATGATTTTCCAATCGAAAGTTCGGCATTAAAATCTGGGATTTTCATAGCTTTAGTTCTCCGATAAAAGGTTAGCTCCCATTCATTTTCGCTGGCTGCTGGTTGCCAGTTTGAAATTGGTTGGCACTTCAGATATCTGAAATGCCAACCTTCAAATCATCCAGCGACTGGATTTGAAATTCTCGAAAAGATTAATTCCTCCGAGATTCTTCTTTGCCTAGCATCTTGAAAGGCTTGGGCGTGGGCTGAATGGCAAGCCGCACGCTCCTAATTTCCATCTGCCAACATTGGGAATTGTCAGACAACGCCTCCCAAGGATTGGCAGCCTGATGCAGATGCGTCCGCTGGGAAGACTGACACAAGGTAAATAAACACAAAACTGTGGAGCAATGGCGGAGCCATCACCCGCAATTCCGGCAGAGCCACTCTGTCTGTACGATGCAGACGTTTGATATAACGACTGATCAGCGGTGAAACCTGGTAGATTCATAAAATTACCTCCTTTTGTGAAAGTTAACGATCATAGTAAGGAGAGAGTTTGGTTACGAGGAACGGAAACTCCTCCGAAACGTCCACGCGGACGAAGTATTTCTCGCTGACATCGGTGGTTCGATTTGTATATGTAAAAATCGCATCAACGATCCGACGAGTTCCACTCAGACGTGAGTGAGCCACCTCGACTCCCGTCAGGGAAAGGTTGCGACCGAAAGCATCGGCAGTCTGCGCATAGATTGCCGGATACCGCACTGCCAGATAATTCAAAGCACGGTGTTCGTCCGAGGCTCCGGCGTTGTCCGCCAGTTGCATAATGCGGTCATACAAAACAACTGCGGTGTTCCCAAATTCTTTGGTTGAGACTTTTTCCGGCTTGGGAATGGATTTGACCAATACCTCCCGGTCAAAGGAATAAAGCTGATCCACCATCACGACGGGAACAATTAACCCA
Source organism: Blastocatellia bacterium (assembly GCA_043736395.1). GTDB lineage: Bacteria > Acidobacteriota > Blastocatellia > RBC074 > RBC074 > JAFDVL01. Next base: position 22,648 of record JAYTCQ010000171.1, read on the forward strand.
TTGCAGGCTTCCGGGGGAGCCAGTGGGCCGCGAATGCCAATCACAACGTCAATGTCCAAAGGGCTGGCGGATTCTCTGAGCGATCCCAGCAACAAATCCAAATCGCTGGCCTCACGCGGATAAAGTAAATAGGTATCAATTCCTTCAATCGCCAACACCCAGCAGATGTGTCGAGCCAGATAACGATTCTTTGGATCGGCCAGCACTGTTCCGAGCACCTGCGTATCGGTCTGTCCGGCGGTCGAGGCGCGCCCGGAGGCCTGAACGAATTCCTTCTCAATGCCAAGACTTGGAAAACGCGGCACAATTTTTCCCAGCGCATAAATATAATCCGGCGCGCTCGGCGCGGCATCTTCCGCCGCGCCCGCCGCTCCGCCACAGCCACAGGCTTGCGGCTGAATGGCGGAGGCTTGAGAAAGCTGCGGAATAAACGAAGCCTGATTCGTTCCAAAGTTAGGCGCGGATAGTGAAGGTTGAGTTGTTTCCAGATGTTCCATTTGATTGTCCTCCTTATAGAGTTAGTTTTTTTGTAAAAATTGATAGGATCCCCAAGCGTCCAGTAAAGGCGGTACAATTGCTCTGGACGAACGCGAGGCGCGATTAAGTACGGCAGTTCTGATTCTGATCGCTGAAGCGTCAGGAAAAAGTGACCACAACAATGCGATGGCTCCGGTCACAAAAGGAGCGGCGACACTGGTTCCACTGGTTTGCAGGAACCCGCCCGCTGAATTTAACCCTTGAATACTTTCTCCGGGAGCGCATAATCCCTGACTTCCAATGCTTCGGCCCAAATTTGAATGGGCAGTGGGAAAGCCTCTGGCATCACAAGCAACCACCGGAATCACCCAGGGATGACGCGTCATCGAGGAACTGCCCAGCGCGTGCTGGTTTCCAGAGGCGACGACGATCAATGCGCCGTGCCTCGCGGCTTCATTCAGGGCGCGTTCTAAAATGGGTTCCGCACGTGACGATGGAATCGCCATGCCAGCGCTTATATTGATAACTTTCACCTTTTCAGCCAGACATTTTAGAATCGCCTGCGCCATTTCTGTTGGCGTTGTCAATGGCATCATCGGCGTCGGCGAAACAGCTTCAGAAAACACCGAACTAACAAAGATAGTGCAATCAGGACAAATTCCGGATTGACCAGGACTCTCTGAATTATTCGCACTCACAAGGATGCCGGCAATGAAAGTTCCATGTTGACAGGCTATACTGTTAGGCTGCTGACAGCCTGCGTTTGCGGTCTGTGAAAGAATTCGCGCACCAGATAAGCCAGGATGATTCATCGCTACCAGACCATCAATTAAGCCAATCTTTATTCGTGGATTGCCTCGCGTCATGGCCATTATCCGATCAAGCCTGACTAGCTGAAAAACAGACATATCGCTCCTCTGATGCGGTTAAAGAAAACTGACCTTTTTATATAATCGCAACTTTTTGGCTGAGCTATTCATCCGCAAACAAGTTCGTCATTAACTTTGCTTTCACAATGAAAGTGAGAACAATCTGTCACTGACAAACAAGCTTTAGAAATAATGCCCAATGACTAAAAATATCTTTCTAATTTCGAAACTTAATGGCGAGGTCAAAGAGTACAGTAAACCGTTTTCATTTGTCACTGCGTAGGTATGTAGGTACTTTGCAAAAAATTATTCTCGTTCCAGAACGTGAGTTCAGCTAGTCTATTAAGTGATCGCGGAGCGCTTTTGCAATGGCTTCAGACTTCGAATGAACGTGCATCTTTTCATAGATATTTCGCAGATGAAACGAAACAGTATGAGTTGTTACGCCTAGAATTGACGCCGACGAACGATAGCTGTGGCCTTCCGCTAAAAGTTTTAGTAAGCGAATTTCGTGCGGCGTAAGATGGCACTCAGAGCTATTCATCGGTCGCTGTCTGGTAAAGAATTCAATCACCCGATGAGCAATTTCCGGTGTCATTGGCGCTCCACCGTTGATGGCTTCAGTGATTCCTTCCAGTAATTTTGCGGGTTGCGTTTTTTTCAGCAAATAGCCGGAGGCTCCAGCACATAAGGAATTGAAAATTCGAGTGTCATCATCATAAACGGTCAAAATCAAAAATAGTATTTTCGGATGGCGAATTTTTAATTGTTGAATGACTTCGATCCCTGACATTTTTGGCAATCCGATGTCCATGAGAATAACGTCAGGAAGCTGTCGCTCCACTTTTTCCAGCGTTTCTTCACCAGAAAAATAACTGCCGACACAACGAAACCCTTCCGATCCATTAATCAAGACTCTCAAACTTTCACGTATATCCATTGCGTCTTCGACAATCGCTACCTTGATGACTTCGAGTGAAGTAGGAGTTGTCAATACAATTGGTTCACTTTTCATGGTGGCACTTCGATTGATAAGATTAATTTGATAATTGTAAAAATATTTTTAGGTCGTACTTTAGCGATCACCAATGCTTATTTAACGAATCAAGAACTACCTTGTTATGTAGTTCTTGATTCGTTAAATTAATCGCGAGTTCAAGTTTTGAAAAGAGGCTATGGGATGTGATGGGAGCTTCAACGACATGACAGTTCCACAACCATTTTCAGAAGTAATTTCCAACCGTCCACCTAATTTCCTGGCACGTTGACAAAGACTTTTCAGACCGTTCCCAGTTTGTACTGCGGCAGAATCTATTCCTTTGCCGTTATCGGAAATTTTCAAGCATAAATATTCAGGCTGCTGCTGAAAAACTACTTTCACCAAAGTACAGTTGGAGTGTTTGGCGATATTATTTATACATTCTTTGAAGATCAGGATTAGTTCACGGCGGGTTTCCGTTTTTAACTTCAGCGCCTGATCTTTGACGTCAGCCTGGAAATTAAATTCAAGGTTTCGCGCCGCGCATAAATCATCAGCGAGACGCCGCATGCGTTGTGTTAAATCACCAAGACAATCTTTTTCGGGATTAATTGACCAGACAATATCACTGAGAGAATCAACGGATTCCCTGGAAATACTGGCAATGCGAGCAAGTCGCTCAGCAATCTCAACACTTGTCGAATTTGAGTCCTGCTGAAGTACTTCGCTGAGCATCACAATCGAAGAAAGATTAGCTCCAAGATCGTCGTGCAAATCCATGGCAATTCGCGTTTGGATCAACTTTAAATCAAGCTGCTGCTGCGCACGATACTGCAAAATTAAATGCTTTTTTATGTTGATATACAGGAAAATCAGAATAATTAATCCGATAATCAAGATCAGTGTCAGGGTAAAGTAAAACCGAGACCCTGCCCCTGGAAAAATTGACCAAACTGATACTTGAGAGCCAGTCTGAGAGACTGAAAAAATTAGGCAATAAGTGTTCATATTCCATGTGGTTGCTTAATTTAAGCATGTTTTAAACGCCACCTTGGGGAGAACGGATTGAAAAACAGATGCAATTGGCTGTGATACATCTGGAATGCTAATTTTACGTTAAAAATAACAATAAATATTTAAGTGAGGAATTTAGGTTAGCAAATTTTTTAATATTAGGAAATAGCTCAACCACTATTTTTTTAATCTATTTTGACAATTTCCTAACCTGAAATAATTGTCAGATGATCCACTTTAGCAGCTGTCAATAACCATCTTATTTTTGAATTCCAGTTGATACGATCTGAACTCTTTTATTTTGATTATTCGGATCGTTCGTCAGAAAATATGCGATTGGATCAATGAGTAATGGTCGCGTTTTGGCATCAACAGTTCCGGCTAATTTCACAACGATTCGCCCGCCCTGTCCGCTTGGTAGAAAACTTGGCGTAAGAGTTTTTTGCTTATCCAGAAACTCGGCTGGATTTCCGAAGATCATGTCGCGAACCGCAAAGGTGCTCGCGCCAATTGCGTTGGTGGGATTCGCCAGGTCAGTCGGGCCGTGCCATCGCGCACCCGCAGGAAATATATTAAACGTAGCGTCCATTCGATTCACGCTCAAAAATTTAATTGGAAGCCCTAGATCGAAAGCATAGAGCGTTGACTCTGACGCAACCTGCGAATTATTCAGAAGATCAATCGTCAGGGTAGTCCCGGCGGTATCCAGTGATAAAACAACTGATGCAGAAGCAGGTTGAGAATCTAACTTCTTGGTCTCTTTTTTGGTCAGGGTGTAATTGTTCGTGCAATCAAAGGTAAGAGTTTTGCCCGGGTTAAGTGGGACAGTAGCTCCCCAAACTGAAGAAGCTAACCAGATGAATCCGACTGTCATGAAAGTGGATAATTTGCTTTTCATAATCGCTATTCCTTGTCTCAATTTTCACCTATCTTTTTGATTGATTCACGGTAAATGTAATCCCGGCAATCGTCATCGTTCCGGTGCGTGCACCACCAGTATTGGCCGCAACCGAATAATTCACAGTTCCGTTTCCTGAACCTGCGCTGCCGCTTGTGATGATGATCCATCCAATGTTGCTAACTGCCGTCCACGAGCAAGAACTATCTGCCAAAACATTCACAGAGCCGTTGCTGGCAGTGGCTTTGACTGCGGCACTGGTCGCTGATAACGACCAGCTACAAACAAATCCAGCTTGCGTTACAGTAAATGTTTGACCCGCGACCGTAATTGTCCCTGTTCGCGGAACTGAATTTGAATTTGCCGTGAACGAATAATTTACTTTTCCGTTCAAAGCACCGTTAGCTCCGGCAGTAATCGTAATCCAACTCGCATTACTGACGGCAGTCCAGGTGCAATTTCTCGCCGTTGAGACTGTCAAATTTCCTGTTCCCGCGCCAGCTCCAACGGCTGCGGAAGTGGAAGATAATGTATATGAACAGTTCGAACCTTGCGTAACGGTAAACGTACTTCCTGCAATTGTTATCGTTCCTGTTCGTGATGATGAGGTTGAATTCGCAGCTACTGAATATCCGACTGAGCCACTGCCTGCGCTGGTGGCTCCGCTGGTCACAGTAATCCAACCCACACTACTTACAGACGTCCATCCGCAGGTTTGCGCTGAGGCGGTAACATTGACAGTTCCCGTCGCAGCCGCAGCCCCCACAGAGACGGAATTAGCTGATAGAGTAAATGAACAGCCCGCCTCTTGATAAACAGTAAAAGTGCCCCCCGCTATTGTCATTGTCCCCGTTCGTGCCGTAGCGGTTGAATTTGCCGCAACTGAATATCCAATTGAACCATTCCCGGAACCAGTATCTCCGCTCGTGACGCTAATCCAATTCACATTACTGGTCGCACTCCACTGGCAATCATAACTCGACGCAGTCACAGTAATAGTTCCGGCGCTGGCAGTGGCAGGCACAGAATTACTACTCGATGAAAGTGAGTAGGAACAGTTGCCCTGTTGATTAATCACAAAATCTTTGCCATTAATTGTGATGGCTCCGGTTCGCGCCAAGCCAAAACTCTGAACGACCGAATAATTGATCGTGCCATTGCCCAAACCTGCTGAAGTCGAAGTAATTTTCACCCATCCGTTGTTTGTAAATGCGCTCCAGGGGCAATCAGGCGAAGAATTCGTAATCGTGAATGTTCCCGAATATTCGTTACTGGTAATTGAAACAGAATTACTGCTCAGTGTTACCGCACAGGGATTCGGGCCGGGCGCGCGCGGCAGGATCGCCCATTTGGGATTCCCATTGAAGGAGGGCGATGGAATGACATTTTGCTCGATAAACGTCCAGGCTAAATTCCCTCCTGATTCGTTTGCAACCATACTTGTCGCAGCCATGGCTATTGCCGGATACCCGTGATTAGCGTCCGTCAGTTGCCCGGTAAAATCCTGCTGCGCATTGTACGAATTCAAGTAGGCGGCACGTTCATCAGGCCAGACGCCGAAATAAGTATTATCAAGCTTTCGAATCGTTGGCATTTGATAAGCGCTGATTAAATATGGATCATACGTTGGATTTGTTAGTTGTCCGACGACTAATTGGGATTTCCAGCTCAACAATGCGCTGGAGGTGTAGCCAAGTTCCAATGCCCGTCCAAGCGAAAAAATAACCATGTAATGCTGCCAGGCAGGAGTTCGATTGATCGCCTGATTAGGATCAATATCCGTACTCCAGACTGGAACAGTTCCCCCTTCTTCCCAAAACCTGAGTGAAGGCGCTCCTGTTTGTCCATGTGGGCCATATTTTTGAACCCCTATCGTATTTCCCCAAACCCAGTTTGCGCTATTATAATTCGGGGTTCCCGTGATGCCGATAATTCCTTCCCAAATCGCAATCGCATCATTCGTGAGTCTGGTGAAATAACTTTTTTCAGGACTTCCGTCAGGCGCGAATAATGCTGCATGCATGCGAGTTCTAAGCAGCCAGGCTTCTCCCCGAACCTCTTCGCTAATGCCACCCGTGCTCGGAGTCGGGCCACGCCCCCAAAATACAGTTGTCCCCGGGCCAGTATCAACAGCTCCCCATGAAGCCCAGAATAGAAGTTCTTCGAGGTAAAAATAATCTCCCGAGAGCATGTATAAAGGCGAATAAAAGTCCGGCTGATGCGCGCCATCAGGTACCCAGCCCTGATCCGTCATGGCTCCCACCGGAACAATTTTATCGACCGCATCAGTGTACGTAAAATTGATGTAATAATTTCCGGAATGCAAGAACACAGTGGGACGCGCAAAGACCGAAAGTACCTTACCGAGTGCGTTTGTTCCATTTGCATCAAAAATGCGTCCGCTGCCGCCTTCTCTGAAATGGACTGGAAAAGCGGAGGCTAAATCTGCATTTCCAAATGTTTGTTGTTCGACACGTTTATCACCGCTGTACAACCATCGAACTGTCCAAGTTGGATATGGGCCAATCTCATCGCGTCCGCCCGTTGATGCCATATATTTTTGAATGCTTCCGGCGTCATATAAATCTTTTGCGACATTTCCCCATCCCGTTAGAGGCGCCGAGTAAGCATCAGTGATTGCCGCTTCCGGCACGACGCGACTTGTATCGTAATTCGGAACCGCTTTGGTTTTCGTTAAATAAGCCAGATTATGATTGATTTCGATAGCCGGTGGAGCGCCGCCGATCCAAAATTCTTTCGTCCAGCGACTGGCTGCAATATGCGTCACAGATGACTTGGAATACACTGTTTGCGGCGCCGTGATGCCCAATTTCAAAGCCAGTGAATAAGCCTGATCCTGCAATGCTTCTGTGTTGCTGATTTCTCCAATATAGCGAACTTTTACTTTATTGATTCCAGGCCAAAACGTGGCATGAAAAATTGGACGAAAGGAGCGATTTGTATCAAATCCAATGTCAAAACTTCGGGCTGCG
>JAYTCQ010000172.1:0-16796 GCA_043736395.1 Blastocatellia bacterium
CAGGTTGCCCCCATACTCTTTGCTTTTTTCTGCTTGATATTTCACTTCTCCTACAAATGTCCAATGACTCCTTCCTTCAACTTTTCACTGAGGCGATACTTGAGAATTTTCAATTTTCTTGACCTTGCCGAATGTGGTCACTATACTATCCAATCTTAAAAAAATGAAGAACTTACCAGCTGGAAAAAATATTGAAGGGGCACTCCGTGCCGATGGATTACGATTTGCGATTGTGGCAAGTCGTTGGAATGATTTGATTGTCAGCCGATTACTTGGCGGCGCGCAGGAAGCGTTACGTCGTTTAGGCGCAGACGAAAATAATATTGTTACCGTTCACGTCCCCGGTTCTTTTGAAATCCCCTTGGTAGCAAAAAGGCTGGCGCTCAGTAAAAAATATGATGCCATAATTTGCGTCGGCGCAATCATTCGCGGAGAGACTCCGCATTTTGATTATCTCGCCTCTGACGTAACAAAAGGTCTCTCTTCGGTTGCACTGGAAACCGGAGTTCCCGTTGCCTATGGCGTATTAACAACCGATACGGTTGAGCAAGCCCTCAATCGTGCCGGAATCAAAGCAGGCAACAAAGGTTTCGAGGCGGCCATGACCGCTATCGAAATGGCTAACTTACTCAAAGAGCTGTAAGACCCAAAGTCACCGCCCCGAACTGAAGGTTTTTCGGCTCTCACTGGTTTATTGAAAATTATGGGTGCAAGACGCAAGGCGCGTGAATGCGCGCTGCAAATGTTGTTCCAATTCGATATGTCTCGTCAACCGGTAGACGAGCTTATTCTGACTTTCTGGGGCGAACTCGCGGAAGGGCCAGACGACGTGAAAGAATTCTCGAACGATCTGGTAGCAGGTGTCATTTCTCATATGGAGGAGATTGATGAACGCATTCGCCTTCGGACTGAGCACTGGCGAATCCCGCGGATGGCGGTCGTTGATCGCAACCTTTTGCGCTTAGCCGTCTACGAATTTGTCTACCAACCCGGGACGCCGAAAACCGTTGCTATCAATGAAGCTCTGGAAATTGCTCGTCGCTTCTCGACGCATGAAGCAACGCAATTTGTGAACGGAATTCTTGACGCAATCAAACGCGATATGGACGGCGCATCTCCTTCCCCCGCTCCGCTGGAAATTGCTGTCGAGCCGGAAGCAAGTGCATCGTCTCCGGGCGTTAGTTAAGAAAAGCAAAAGGCAAAAATCAAAAAGCAAAAGTGGGATTTGGAAGCAAAGCCTTTTTTCTGAATTCCTGAAAGAAGTGCCGCCCTTTTGACTTTTAATTTTTGCCTTTTGCCTTTTGCTTTTCCCCTTTTTATGACTCCAACCGAAGCCATCCAAATTCATCATCAATCCATCGTCATTGACACGCACGCAGACACAATTCAACGTGTCCTTGATTGCGATGGAGACCTGACGCAAGGTGAAGACGATTGGCATTTGGATTTGAATTTAATGAAACAGGGCGGATTGAATGCGCAGTTCTTTTCGATCTGGCCTGATCCGCATGCCTTTTGGGGAAGTTCAGCTTACGACCGGACGAAAGCTCTGATCGGAGCTGTAGATTCGCAACTCATAAAATATCCTGAATTAATGGAACGCGCCGTCACCGCTGATGACGTTCGTCGTATTTCTGAAACTGGAAAGCTTGCCGCTTTAATGGGCATCGAAGGCGGACACGCGATCAATGATGACCTTGACGCGCTCCGGGAATTTTTTGAGTTGGGTGTTCGTTACATGACGTTGACGCATTCTCGCACGACGAATTGGGCAGGATCATCCGGCGATGAAGTCGGACAGACCACCGGACTTTCCTCATTTGGAATTGAAGTCGTGCAGGAAATGAATCGCCTCGGAATGATGGTAGATATTTCTCACGTTTCTGATAAGACTTTTTTTGAAGTTTTGGAAATTGCGAAAAAACCTGTCATTGCTTCGCACTCCGGTGCGCGCGCCTTGGCGAATAATAAACGTAATGTCACCGATGAAATGATCAAAGCCATTGCTCAACAAGGTGGTGTCGTCTGCGTCGTCTTCTATCCGATTTTTCTTGATGATGACTTTTTGATTGGAGCGCGAGAAGTTTTCAATTCACTCAAACCGCAACTCGCCCACATCGAAGCTTCGATGGATTTCATTCAAGCAGGCTACGCCAAAGACAAGTTAACTGCTGAAGCTTTGCGACACGGCGTAGCGCCAATGCCGCTCGCCAAATTAGCCGATCACATTGATTACATCGCCAAATTAGTTGGCGTCGATCATGTCGGTCTCGGTTCTGATTTTGACGGGATAAATTGTGTTCCGCAGGGTCTGGAAAACGGCAGCAAGCTTCCGGCCTTGACCATTGAATTAGCGGCTCGCGGTTATGATGAGAACGACTTAATTAAAATTCTAGGGGGCAACGTGCTCCGCGTGATGGAAGCGCAGTGATTTTTGCTGTAAAATCGTGACTAAATATTTTATATGAAAAATTTATTCGCCAACTCCGTCGCATTTATTTTCGTCTTATCTCTAAGCCTGTCTGTTTCGAACGCGCAAGAGCCGGTTAAGCTGCCGCAACTGCCTGAACAAAAACAACCTGAAGAACAAGATGAAAAAATCGGTGAGAATATTACGACCGAAGTCAATGTTCCCGTGATCGTGACCGATGGTTTTGGAAACTTCGTCAACGGTTTGAAAAAAAGTGATTTCATCGTCAAAGAAAATGGAGTCATTCAGGATATAGAATTTTTTGGTGATCAAACTTCTCCGTTCAGTGTGGCCTTGCTGCTGGATGTCAGCCGCAGCGCCCGCAACAAATTGGATGACATCAAAAAGACTGCGATTGATTTCGTCAAACTACTGCAACCGCGCGATCGTGTGATGATTGTCGCCTTCGATGAAAAAGTGAGATTTGTCGGAGAATTTACCGGCGATCAAAAGCAACTTGAAAAACAAATCAAATCATTGAAAACGAGCTACCTCACCAGCCTTTACGATGCGATTGACTCAACGCTGAGGAATCGATTATTAAAAGCTAGTGGACGCAAAGCTATCGTCGTTCTCTCAGACGGCGTAGACACCGGAAGCCAAAAAGCTTCGCGGGAGAGTGTGTTGGAGTTGATCACACGTAGCGGAGTTGTTTCTTACTCAGTTCGTTATGAAACGCGCAATGACGGAACACGGCAGATTCGCCCCTCCGATTTACCTAATCTGGGTGACCGCTCCAATCTGGTTGCCCCGACTCAACAGCCTCGCGGGACTTATCAGAAACAGAAACCAGCCGACAGAGACTTAGTCGGAATCGAATTTTTGCAGGAAATCGCAGCCCGTTCCGGCGCGCTTTATATTCGATCTGAAAATTCGGCAATGACGGCAAACGCGCTTTACTTAATAGCCGCCGAAATTCGGAATCAATACACGGTGACCTACGATCCCAAAAACGATAAACGCGATGGCACCTTTCGCCAAATTAATGTAGAGCTTGCCAGCGGCAGTTATCGTGTCAGAGCACGACAAGGTTACATTGCTCCTAAAGCACCTGAGCCAAAAAAATAGCTCAATTCTAATGTCGATAATTATTGCTTTTCGTTAGAGCCGTCCTGCCGGAGACCTGTTCTTTTTTTATTACAATCTCGACCCCTGCTGTATTGATAGTTTCTTAATGGAATGAAGAGGTAGCGGATGTCCCTTCGCTGAAATCGTACGATTCCATTGAGCAGCCCTGAGAATTATCTAGCACCATGAAACGAACAACCGCTTGGCTATTTTTGACGGCTCTCGTCGCTTCATTTTCATTAGCGGCAACACTTCCAAAACTTCAATCTGGATGGCGATGGTTACTGCCCGTCGCGCAGGCTCAGGTAATTCAACCAAGCAAGCCCAAGCGCAACACCGCTCCGCTGGATGATTTCGACATTCGCGCAAACCTGAAGCGTGATTTAGATGCACCCGCCCCAACTCGTAAAAATAATTCACGCCAAACGGAAGCACTTCAGGAAACGCATTTATCCGACGAACCCGCGAATACAAAATTAAAATGGAGTTCTGTAAGTGGAACCCCCAGCCGCGCCTATAATTTATCAGAACCACTCACGCAGGCTTCCAATGATGATGCTGATGTCGTCAGCCGCCGCTTTTTAAGACAAAATCGCGGCGTCTACCGAATGGAAGATGCAGAAGTTCAGAACCTGAAATTATCGCGTCGTGACCGCACCAGACACAACGGAATTTCGCATTTAATCTACGATCAAAATATTAACGGAACGCCCGTCTTTCAAGGACGAATGCGGATGCACGTTGACGGGAACGGCGCAGTAATTTCCGCCGACGGAGAATTAATTCCCAACGCCGAACGCGCGATTAATCGAACGCAACCCACCGTCAATCAATCGCAGGCGTTACTTTCTGCGGTTGAATTTTCCGGCGCGGATCAGAGCATCATCCCGGCAATTCAAAACAAACTTGACGCTCGCTTAGTCTACTTTCCATTAGCTTCTGCCGCGCTGCGACTCGCATGGGAATTTACCATCTGGATGCCAGACACGCCTGACGTTTATTTGGTCATCGTAGACGCCGAGCGCAATTCATTGCTCTTCCGTCATAATTACACCAGTTATGAAAATCCTCATGGATTAGTATTTGCCGGAGACAGCCCGCGCCCAGATTCACCGCACGTCAGCGATAATCCGCCGATTGTGAATCGTCAGGATTTACCCTTCAAGGCAGGAACTTTTTTAGGCAACTCGATTTTCCCCGAAAGCGATAAACATCTTGATTGGTGGGGCGGTGTGAACCCAATTTCATTGGTCAGCAATAACGTCGACGCCCATCTGGATCGCTCACCTTCTGACAATATTCCCGACGAACCACTCGTCACTGCACCGGATAGCAATTTCAATTTTCCGCTCGATTTCGCCAAACCTCCCACCGATCCTGACAACCAAAAAGCGGCTCAGGCGAACTTATTTTATTGGACGAATCGCTATCACGATATTTTGTATTCCTTCGGCTTCACAGAATCGGCGGGAAATTTTCAGACCAATAATTTTGGACTTGGCGGCGTAGGCAACGATCCCGTCCAAGCCGATGCACAGGACGGCAGCGGAACCAATAACGCGAATTTTTCGACTCCTCCAGATGGACGCGCCGGACGCATGCAAATGTACCTCTGGAATTCCAGCGGAACCAATCTCGACGGAGATTTTGATCAGGGCGTCATCATTCACGAATTGACGCACGGCTTGACGAATCGTCTGGTTGGAAACGGTTCCGGCTTAACCGGATTTCAATCTCGCGGGATGGGTGAAGGCTGGTCAGATTATTTTGGGCTTGCTCTGCTTCGCAGTGAAGCAGAAGACGTAGACGGTTCCTACGGTGTCGGACAATACGTGCGCGGCAATTACGCGGTCGGCATTCGGCGGTATCCCTACAGCACCAATAAAGCCGTAAATCCGCTGACCTTCGCCGGCATTGCGCTTAATACTGAAGTGCATCGCATCGGAGAAATCTGGTGCAATACGTTGTGGGAAGTTAGAACTGCGCTCATCAAAAAATATGGATTTGCTGAAGGCCAACGACAGAGCATTCAATTAGTCGTAGACGGATTGAAATTGACTCCGAGCGGACCGGGATTCGTTGAAGCTCGCGATGCGATTTTATTGGCTGATCGCGTGAACAATAACGGAGCGAATCAATGTTTGCTGTGGCAGGCGTTTTCAAAACGTGGACTGGGATACTTGGCAACTTCGCTCGGAGCTGATGATTTGGCTCCAGCAGAATCATTCACTGCGCCTCCCACGTGCAGCGATGCCGGAATTCTGAGCCTCAACAAACAAAATTATTTATCCGGCGAAACCATCCAAATAAATATCGCGGATCGCAACGCTGGTAACTCAATTCAAGTCGCCGTCACCAGCTCTGTGACGGGTGATTCAGAAACCTTGACGATTCCGGTGGAGAGTAATTTCCCTGGCAGTTTCAAAAGCCAGATTCGCATTGCAGCCGGAAGATCAGTCCAAAACGATGGGACCTTGCAAGCTTCGGTCGAAGCCAACGATCAAATAAAAATTAGTTATCAGGATACAAACACCGGCTCCGGTGCGCCTCTATTGATCGCCGCTGATGCCGCGCTGACGCGTGAAAAAATTATCTGGCAGGACAATGTAGAGAGTGGAAATCAGGGCTGGATCGCAACTGGAAATTGGAACATTGTCGCTACGCAATCAGCTTCGGCAACGCATAGCTGGACAGATTCTCCGGCGGGTAATTATTTAGCGAACACCGATACTTCCATCACTTCACCGCTGCTGGATTGTACAAATCTTAGCGAAATCACGTTGCAGTTTTCACAGCGATATATCACCGAAGGCAATTTTGATTTTGCGACCGTAGAGTATTCTGACGACGATGGAATCAAGTGGAACCGCGCCGCCGCCTTCAGCGGAAACAGCAACGGTTTCGTGCAAACCGAAGTAAAATTGGATGCACTGACCAACAAACAAAACACGAGAATTCGATTCCGTTTGAAGACCGATCCGAATGATCATTTCGATGGCTGGTACATTGACGACGTTCGAATTTCAGGACGTAGCGCGAACAGTTCTCTGATCAAACCGAACGATCAACAGACACCTCTCATCACTGCGATTGCTCCCGCCTTTGGCGTTCCAGCCGGAGGAGCCGGCGTCACAATTTCAGGTTCAAATTTTGGAACGTCTTCTGACACCACTGTAAGCTTCGATGGCGTCGCAGCCAATAATATCAAGGTCATAAGCAATTCTTTACTTACCGCAACGGCTCCGGCGCATGCGGCGGGAGCGGTTTCCGTCCGGGTGAAAAATGCTTACGGCGAAGCGACGCTCGCGAACGGATTTACTTACTTCGTCCCTGATTCGACGACTACCCCGCTGACACTTTCCCAGATTTTTCCAAGCGTCGCTTCAACGCGCGGTGGCGCAATAATTTCAATCGCCGGATCAAATTTCACGCCTGAAACTTCCGTTAAATTCGGAGCCAGTCAGGCGATCACAACGTTTGTGAATTCCGGGTTGCTGCGCGCGGTAGTTCCCGTTGCAGGCGCAGCCGGTGTCGTGAATATCAACGCCGTCAATCCGAGTTCTTCCGCTTCCCTGACGGATGCATTCACTTATACAAATCCAACGCCGCCGAGCATTCAGGTCACTTCGCCAACACCGGGATTCAATGTTTTTACGAGCGGAGTTTTAGGGATCAATTGGAACTCCAGCGACAATCGCGCCATTGTCAAACATCGTGTTTCGTTGCTGCGCGATCAATCATTCATCGCAGAGCTGGCAACGGAACTTTCAGGTGAAGTTCAATCCTTCAATTACGTCGTTCCGGCTTCGATGATCGTAGCTGATAATTTCCGAATCAGAGTTGTCGCCACAGATGATGAAGGCACGCAAACCGAAGCTTTTTCAGGTGTTTTCGCAATTTCTCGCGCCTGGCAAAATACTGCTTCAATGCCGCAATCCGTGATGAAGGCGGCAGCTGTGGCCGACCAGAATTATCTATATTTTATCGGAGGACAAACTTCTTCCTCCGTTACAACCTCCTCAAATCTTGCCCGAAAATTTGATCCTTCCACAAATCTCTGGTCATCAATTTCACCCATTCCGATGCCGCTGACCGCGATTGAAGGAGCCTTATTAAAAGGCAAAATTTATATTCCCGGGGGCAGTAATAACGGAACCTTAGTCAACACAAATTATGTCTATGACATAGCTTTGGATACGTGGGCAATGGCGGCGAATAATCCGACGCCGGCATCCAGCTACGCCTGCGCCAGCGATCCTGCGGCTGGAATTTTATACGTCACCGGAGGATCGAATTCTGCGATAAGCCCGACGGTAAATGTTCGCAGTTTTGAAGTCAGCTCGAATACCTGGACTACGCTGCCAACAATGAAAACAGCGCGGTATGCACATCGCGCCGTATTGATTGAAGGTAAGTTGTATGTAGCCGGAGGTTTCGGCATCGCGGGCGGATTATCCAACTGTGAAGTCTTCGATCTGGCTACGCAAACCTGGAACAATATCGCACCGCTGAGTCGCCCTCGCGCCTTTGCCAGCAGTACTGTTTTTCAGGATTCTCAGGGCAATCCATATTGGTTAATCATCGGAGGCGAAGACGCTGGAACCCGCGCTACCATTGGCTCCGCTGAAGTTTATGACGTGCGCAATAATCGCTGGATTACGCTGGATGATTCATTCTCACTAAATATAATCAGGACGCAATCAGGCGGCGCGACAATTGGAAATTTATTTTATGTCGCAGGCGGAGGAACCGGATCAGCGACGCAACCCATCCCAAGTTCGGCTGTCGAACGGATCCAGCTTCCATTGAATATTACCAGCGCAGGCGTGCCTCCGACGCTCGCAGTTCCCGCTTCGCAATTAGCGGTCGCCGGAGCTGAACTGCAATTTTCAGTGCTGGCGAATGATCTGGGATCGAAGGCGCCGTTAGCAATCACTGTTTCAAATTTACCAGCTGGCGCGGATTTTAATACGACGTCAATTACGAACAATGCAACTCGTGGACAATTTCGATGGACGCCGAACGCGAGTGACACCGGAAAAGATTTCACATTACTTTTCAAAGCATCTGATGGAAATTTAAGCGAGACAAAAAGCGTCATCGTCAGTGTCGTCAAAGCCTCTTCACTGGGCGTGGTCAATGCCGCAAATTATCGTGGAGGCGCGCTCCCTTCAGATTCAATTGCCGCCGCCTTTGGTTCTGACCTTTCGCTGCGTATAGAAGCGGCTCCATCGCTTCCACTCCCCAGCGAATTAGCCGGAACACAAGTCATCGTAAACGGCGTTGCCGCGCAATTACTTTATGTTTCACCAACGCAAGTAAATTTCGTTATGCCGTCATCTCTGGAGTCAGGCCCGGCCACAATTATTATCAAATGCCCGAACGGAAATTATGCGTTGGCGACTACAACGATAGCGGCTTCGACCCCGTCTTTATTCACGACAAATGCCGCTGGCACCGGGGATGCAGCCGCACTCGCCACACCAGATGGCATCACATACTCACCTGCTCCATTCGACATCACCGTGAACGGCAAGCCGAATTATTTAGTTCTATTCGGCACTGGATTCCGTCACGCAACGGCAACAAATCCGACTGACGAAAACGGTGTTGCCGAATCCGTCAAGGTCACGATTGATGGGCATGACGCGAAAGTTTTGTATTGTGGGACACAAGGATTTTACGTGGGATTAGATCAACTCAATATTGAAATTCCTGCTACGGTTAATGCTGGAGCGCGACAGGTAGAAGTCGTGGTGACGTTGAATGGAACTGAGGCTAATCGAGTATTAGTGCGCCTGAAATAGTGGTTTGGTTTTGACCAAGTGGAGACCTCACTACGACAAATTGAAGGTAAACTCCATTGACATCCTTACGCTCACATACTTACCATTTTTACATGCAGGTCTGAATTTAGTAGTTTTTGCTGCTTTTATTGACTCCTCGTTTAGTCCATCCGGTAGGCCTCGCAAAATTCGAATCCTGCTGAGTCTCCCATCCGCCGTAAGAACAACTGAAACAACCACCACTCCCTGCACTCCTTGAGAACGCGCTAATTCAGTGTATCTGGCTTTATCTTTGACATAAATCGAAGGTCGAGCTGTACCATTTGGGTTATTGGCGCAGGTATTAGCATATAAAAGTTCAACTTTATCAGGTTGTGAAATTTCGGCTTTAAGCTGGTTTGCAAGTTCTTTGTTTTGTACTTTTAATAGTTTTTGTGTCGCTTCAGCGTCTTTCTTTTTCCATGTAAGTGCATACATTTGTCCAAGTCGCAGCAGTGCATCCTGTTCATTCGGCTCTTCTTGTAAGATTCGTTGATAGCATTGAATCGCCAGTTGATAGTTTCGCGCCTGTATAGAATTGAATCCGAGCGCAAAAAATGAAGAAAATCTTGTAGTCCCAACGGGACGGAATTTGAGCTCCAAATCAAAGGACTGGAACGCCTCGTTCGATTTCTATTGGTGTAAATAAACGTTGCCAAGGGCACGCCACGATTCGGGCTTTTGTGGAAACTGTTTGGTCGCCTGTTGCGCTAATCGCAACGCTTCATCCACTTGTTTCAGCCCTAAGTAAATCGAAGTCAGTTTTTGTAACTCCTCAACTTCTTCCGGCCATTTTTGGATAATACGTTCATATACCTTAATTGCTTCCGATTCTTTTTTATTTTGATTATAGACTTCTGCCAAGTTCGCTTGCGCTGCAAAGGAATGCGGAAACATACTGGCAAGTTGCTCACTCTGAGAAATAGCTTGCTCTTTTAGGTCAGCAGCTAAGACTACTTCAATAATTGCCAGTAAGGTTATCGGATCATCCGGGTGCAGGTTGCTATATTTTTTAAAATACATAATTGCGTCGCGATACTGCTCTGTATACAAGTGACATCGCGCAATTTGAAACCACACTCGGTCATCTTTGGGATTTATTTTTACTACTGCTTCAAACGTCACTATCGCCATTCCATAGATTCCCATTCCCATTTGTATTGCACCCTTTTTGTAAAGGAGTTGGGCATCTGAAGGGTTGGACTTTAATGCTTTGTCCAATGATTTGAGAGCAGTCAAAAATTGAGGCTGGTGCAGATAACTCCATTCCTGATACTGGTCGGCATCAAATGGAGGATCAGGAATTTGCTCTTGCGCGAAAGCGATAGCGCTACCTAGCAATACGGAGAAAACCAAAAAGCACAGATGACGTTTGATGAGATAGCGTAATGGCATATAAGTACCCACGCCAAAAAAAGCAGGCTTAGACAGGATTAACACGATTGACAAGATGGGAAAAAACACCCGCCAACATTGGGGATTCGTAAATCTTGTTCATCTTGTCAATCCTGTCTATACCAGATTTATTTGGCTCACCTACTTATGAATATTCCGATAAATGAGATTGAGGCTTTGGCTGATTCCAACAATTTTAAGCTTACTTTTGATTAAATTTAATATTGCTACTTGAGACAGGGATAATATACACGTCCAATACAAGCATCCACAACGCAAATTTTTACTGTAAATTCACAAAGGTTTTTGAGCTGAGAAATTAAATTTCTAAATGCACTGCCATGTGACGTTCGCCGGATCGAACCCATTTGAATACTACTTTTCAAACTGCCGCGTCTTCTCTTCGACCACGCTATAGGGCATCGTATCCATCGGCGGTAATTGCTGCGTCGTTCCGCGTATTGGCGTGTGCACAAGTGGCGGAGATTCAATTCGCACCGGAATATTTTGCGACATTTCCAGCATTTTGATCAGCCTGCGAACGATTAAAACCAGTGCGGTAAAGCCAATGACCGGAAATATAAATGAAATAGGCGGCCCACCTCGATCCGGTTCGTTTGCAAGGATAATAATTGTCCCGAAAGTAATCAGAAATAATCCAATAATACTGATCAATTGAATTGAGCGTAACAGTGCGCTTTTATCTAATTGATTCCCACTGCCGGGGGAACCGACTTCTGTAACCACAGCACGCGCAGATTCAATGGCTTTGAGATTAGTTCCGCAACGAGTACAGAATTTCTGCCCTTTCGAGTTTTCGGTTCCGCAATCTGGGCAATACATAATGTTCTGATCTCTGCTTATCTTTCAAATTGACGGGTTTTTTCTTCGACGACACTGTATGGCATTGTATCTACGGGTGGCAACTGATGTGTTGTCCCGTGCTGACGTGTTTCGCCCTGTGCTGTGCGTTTCTCTATAGTCGTTTTCACCCATCCCCCCAAACCCTTTGACGTGTCAGGGGTTTCCAACATTTTTATCAGGCGTCGCACCATCAGTACTAACGAAAGAAATCCTGCGAAGGCAAAAAATAATCCAATCGGCTCACGTCCGTGATCTGTAGAAACCGTGATTAGAAAAGCTCCTGTGGTGATCATGAATATTCCGCCCATACTTAACCATTGAATGGTGCGCAAAATCGAAGCTTTGTCTAGTTGGTTAGCATTGCCTGGCGCACTGATTTCCGTGACTACGGCGCGGGCGGATTCGATGGCTTTGAGGTTCGTGCCGCAACGAGTACAGAATTTCAGACTATTTCCATTTTCAGTTCCACAATCTGGGCAATACATTATTTTTTCTCCTGAGTATATTTGCGAAGCACCAGAAAAAGCTTTACGTCCAAGTGTAAAGAATAGTTCTCAAAAACAAAAATTTCAGCTTACGAGTTTTCAACTCTTCACTCGCCACTCATTACTCATCCCTCATCACTTTTACCGTACATTGATTCTCACTTTATTCGTCACATCTCCATTGATCGTCAAAAACAAATCCACTTCGCCTTTGCCCTTTAGCGTTTTTGGCAACAAAACATTTACCTGATCGAGTCCTGAAAAAAATCCCTGGCTGCCAAGGTATTCCACTGGGAGCACGACATCTCCAATCGTCGCCGTAGCCGTCGCCGGATCACGCCGTCCGCGAATTCCTGTGCCGTAGAGCAATAAATAAATCCGGTCAAAATTCTGCTCAACATCAATCGCTACGGTGCGAAACCTCCCCGCCGCATTCGGATCAGGTTCGGCGAGAACTCCCGAAAAAGTTGAAGTCGTCCCGTTTACGAATTGTAAAATTGCTGAGGCTGGCCCAGTTCCATCCTGATTCGCCGTAAAAATCGCCGGAGCTGCTGCGTTGATTTTTACAGCTCCTGAACCCGTGACGACGTTATTTACTTTCACAACAATTGCGGCGTAACCTTCTGCCGTACCACTCGGTATCAAAGCGTTCACCTGCCCAACACCCGCATAAAATAAAGGTGCGGCGCGCTCTACACCTTTGCTGTCGCGGATCGTCACTGTCGTCCCGCCTAATTCTAAAGGCAACGGCAACGATGGTGCCTGATAATTTCCTGTCGCTAAGCCCTGTCCGAAAATCGAGACGATAGACTCAGCAGCCGCTCCGGTTTCTCGAAAATAATTTGCGGCATTCACAGAAACTAAGGCTTTTGGCGAAGTCGAATTTTCCAATCGAAAAACTCTCCCGCCTAAATCGCAGACGTAAATTTCTCCGTTTTCGTCTTCTCCAAACCCCGCAACATTTGCTGTCGTATCAAGCAACAAACTGCTTTGTCCATTCGCGAATTGCCAGATTTCTCCGGTGCAATAATCGGCATACAAATAAGCCCCATGCGGAAATGTAGCGCGTGCGCCGCGATAGACATATCCGCCGGTGATCGAACATCGTCCCGCAGAATGATCGTATTCAAGCAGCGGTTGAATCAAAGGAAGATTCGCACATTCCGGAGAACCCGGCGGCTTCGAGGTATTGCAGCGCGTGCCTTCCCACGTCGCCCATCCATAATTTTTCCCGCTCTGCACGGTATGCACCCATTCTCTGGCGTTTTGCCCGACATCGCCCGCGATTATATTTCCAGTTTGCCGATCAAATGACCAACGCCACGGATTACGTAAACCATACGCGAAAATCTCATCACGTCCCGCGCCGTTCGCAAAAATATTGTCGGCAGGAATCGCGTACGCCAATGCGCCCTGTGTTCGATCTACATCAATTCTGAGCATTTTCCCCAGCAAACTCTCAATATTTTGCGCGTAATTTTGCGGATCGTTGCCACTTCCGCCGTCGCCCATGCCGATGTATAAAAACCCGTCTGGACCGAACTCAATCATTCCGCCGTTATGATTGGAATAGGGCTGCGCGATGGTCATTAAAATTTTCTCAGTCGTCAGCGCCACATTTCGATCCGTCGCCGAAGCCTGATATTCAGCAATCACCGTCGCACCGTCGCCGCTGCGCGTGTAGTTCACAAAAAAATGACGGTTCGATTTGTAATTCGGATGAAATGCCAAACCCAATAATCCACGCTCTCCACCCGCGACAATTTTCCCGCTTAGATTAATAAAATCCGTCGTTGAAGTGGCGTCCGGCTGCAAAATTTTGATGCGTCCGGTTTGCTCAACGATGAATAAACGATTGCTCCCATCGCGTGCATTCGTCGCCAGCACCGGAGACGAAAGCCCCGTCAATATTGGTTGTAATTGAAGATTAGGATTTGTTTGCGCCTGTGCGCAGGAGTTAAAACAGAGTGCGAAAAGCAAGGTTAGATACTTCATAAATTTTCCTTTCTTCCCACTAAGGTACGATAGGCGTCCCGCCTGTCGAATATTTGGAGCTGGATAAAATCCTATCCATAAATTCTCGTCATCAAAGATGACTAACATTATAGCCTAGCGGGAATCGCTAGGTGGAGGCAAAGAGGTGAACTGCTCGCTGAAGGTGAACAACAGTTCGTCGCCTTCAGCGACGGATTATTATTCTATTCAGTTCCTAGCGATTCTCGCTAGGCTATATTGGTGGTCGCCATTGGCGACATTGATTGTGTGCCAGCTTCTCAATAAAATATTCAGCTTGCAACTTAATCAAACTGGGCTTGCTATTCTCTAGCAACTTTCCACTCCAAGAAAAATTCAACATCATCTGCCGCCGCGTCAGCCTGACCACGAACAAAACTATTTTCATCCATTAATGCGTTCTCAATGACTGCCAGAATACGCTCCTGAGGTAGCTTTCCAAATCGTCGTGCTAAATGTCCGAATCCTAGAATTGCATTTCCTCTAACTGTAGGATCAGCGTGAGTTGAGAGCGTCAGGCATATTTGCTCTGCTCGGATGAGGTCAGCTGAAAATAATGAAATACTGATGGAAATTAATCTGAGCTTAATTAAATTATTGTCTCTAATTGCTACTTCTATTTCATTAGTTGAAAAGTCAGCAAGAGTTTCGTGTTTCATAAGCAGCTCGAATGAAAGTTAGTATCATTGCAAAACTCTACTGAAGTAACTTAAATTAATCGCCAACGACCGCTTTATTTAAGCCGTCTTGAGCCATTACACGCACTTCGATTTGATTGCTCCAGATTTCGTTTTCAATCACTATTATTAGGTCAGTATGACACTCATCCTCATAATCTTCCGCAGGGAAGGCACAATTTAAAAAGAACCAAAGTGCCTCGTCTAAACTTTTATCTGCGTGCCAAGTTGTCATTCGCACCGATTGCTGCGTTTCATCAGGATATTTTTCAATGATTGCCGAGTCGAAGAGATCATTTACTCTTTCACAATCTTGTCCCCAAGTCGAAAAATATACCGCCCCTTTTGTCAATAAGTTATCTGCCAACTCAGTAATTGAGTTATTGGTGATTTGCCTCGCATCACAAGCGACAAAGACCCCAAAATATGGAGTTAAAGTTTCTGGCAAAAGATAATTATCGAGTGATGGCACATACAGAATATTTATTTCTCTCTCGCTAATTTGATTCTTTCCTATGAATTTCATTCGATTTAAAAGAATGTGATCCGACTAAAATCAAACGACAGCCGGGACGCCTATCGTACCTATAAAATCTCGCGCGCATCGCCGAACCTGCGCGTGACGCGCTGGCGGTCGAAATATTCCAGCAACGGAATCGCAAATTTACGCGAGACTCCGGTTAAATCCTTGAAGGCTCCGACATCAATTTTGGCTCCATGTTCGGCTTTGAACTTTAATAACATTTCCCGCGTTTGTTCTAACGACTGGCGATGAAAAACGAGTTCGGAGACTTTCACGAGATCGCCGCTGTTGATGAGCATTTGCGCGAATCTTTGGGCGCGGGCGGCATCAATCCCAAAGTTTGGAGCAGTTTGCTTCAAAGCTTCATCTAACGAAATCGGCTGCAATCCTGCGTGGAGAAAAACTTCCGCCAGATGATCTTTCGCGGCCTGTTCATCGGCGGAGAGCGCGACGCGATGCGAAGATAATCGGATTAAATCTTTTTCGGTGATGACTTCGCTTCGTTCTGAAAGACTCGCAATCACAGCTTTGAAAATTTCGACCGGTAATTTGGCAAAGATTTTTTCGCGGAGTTCTTCGCGTCCGTAGCCCGATTCCAGCGGAGATTTTTTGTGAAACTCTTTCAGTAACTCGCGAACTTTTTTGGCGAGAGAATCAAACGGCTCACGCGCCATCCAGAGGTTCGGAGCAACCGTAACAAGCCTTCGCGATTTCGTAGCCGACTCAATCGCCTGCTTTATTTCTGAATCACTCGCGCCGCTTCGGGCGGCTAATGCAGACTGATTCATTCCCTGCCCCCCCGCATTTTCGATCAATAAAGTTAGGCGTTCTAACGATTCACTTCCCTTTAATTTTTCTAACTGTCCAATTACTTCGGGTGCGTTGCGGAACCGATGTTTGGCCGGGATCGAATCAACGATGACTCCGCCGCCAATCGTCACCGAAGGCGAATAGCTACGCACGATGAAACGATCTGTTGGCAGCGTTAACAACGGCGATTCCAAGCGGAGCTGCGCAAAACAATTCTGTCCGGCAAGTAATTCCGTTTGCCCCAATAAAATTACGCGAGCAATGACTTCGGAGGTGCCGTGATGCAATCGCACTCGCGCCCTTGATTTCAGGGGCTTCGCAGCAGTTTTCAGTAATTGCAAATGCACATCCAGCATCGAAGAAACTGCTAATCTACCCGCCGGAGCCAGCACCTGTCCACGTGAAACTTCGGCGACATCAATGCCTTGCAAATTGATCGCGGTACGCTCTCCGGCTCTGGCTTCAGTCGTAGATTTTCCGTGAACTTGTAAGCCGCGAACTTTCGAAATTCTCGCGTCAGACGGCAGCAATTCCAATTCTTCACCGGACTTAATCAGCCCTGAAATCAAGGTTCCGGTGATGACTGTCCCGAATCCTTTAATCGTAAAAACTCGATCAATCGGCAAGCGGGAAATCGCATTGGCATCGCGTGGAGTCGCTTTGTTG
>JAYTCQ010000173.1:0-39479 GCA_043736395.1 Blastocatellia bacterium
ACCACCCGCTACCGCAGGTGGTACTGACACCGGCACTCAGTTGCATCAATCACGCAAGGATTAACACGATATGAATTTTGAATACTCGCCTAAAGTCCAGGAACTCCAACAGCTCTTGAATGAATTCATGGCTGCTCACATTTACCCGAATGAAGCACTCTACGAAGAACAGCTCGCCGAAGGTGACCGCTGGCAACCGATCCAGATTATTGAAGACCTCAAACCCAAAGCGAAAGCAGCAGGACTCTGGAATTTGTTCTTACCTGCCAGTGATCTGGGAGCTGG
Source organism: Blastocatellia bacterium (assembly GCA_043736395.1). GTDB lineage: Bacteria > Acidobacteriota > Blastocatellia > RBC074 > RBC074 > JAFDVL01. The sequence goes on from JAYTCQ010000173.1 coordinate 286, forward strand.
ATTGACGAACCTGGAATATGCTCCGCTCTGCGAAATCATGGGACGTTCAAAAATGGCGGCGGAAGTTTTCAATTGCTCTGCGCCTGACACCGGAAACATGGAAGTCATCGTCCGCTACGGCAATGACGAGCATAAAGAAAAGTGGCTGAAACCCTTATTAAATGGAGAAATTCGTTCGTGCTTTGCGATGACCGAACCTGAAGTCGCGTCTTCAGATGCAACAAATATTCAAACCCGCATCGAACGCGACGGCGATGAATACGTCATCAACGGACGCAAATGGTGGACATCCGGCGCAGGCGATCCGCGCTGCAAAATTTCAATTTTGATGGGCAAAACTGATCCGTCCGCGCCGAAGCATAAACAACAATCCATGATCCTCGTTCCAATGGATGCGGCAGGAGTGAAGGTCAAACGGATGCTGAGTGTTTTCGGTTTTGATGATGCTCCGCACGGACACGCTGAAGTGTTATTTGAAAATGTACGCGTTCCCGCCAGCAATCTTTTATTAGGTGAAGGTCGCGGATTTGAAATCGCGCAGGGACGTTTAGGCCCCGGCAGAATTCATCATTGCATGCGCCTGATCGGACTCGCCGAACGTTCGCTCGAAGCCATGTGTGAACGCGTCAAAAACCGTGTCGCGTTTGGAAAAACCATTGGCGAACAAGGGACGATTCGTCACGACATTGCTGAATCCAGAATGGAAATTGAACAGGCAAGATTGCTGACGTTGAAGGCGGCTTACATGATGGACACAGTAGGAAATAAAGTCGCCCGCGCTGAAATTGCGATGATCAAAGTCGTCGCGCCAAATATGGCTTTGCGAGTGATTGATCGTGCAATCCAAGCGCACGGCGGCGGCGGCGTTTCTCAGGATTTCAAACTCGCGCACGCGTGGGCAGGAGCGCGAACATTGCGCTTGGCCGATGGCCCTGATGAAGTCCATCGTGAGACAGTGGCAAAATTAGAATTGAAAAAAGGCGAGTAAAAATGGCTTGATAAATTGCCACGAGTTTTAACTCGTGGCAATCAGTAAATTAACAAGGCTTGAGCCGATAAAATTTCTTTTTCCGAATTGCTTCAGCCAAAGCAGTTCGGATTTTTTTGTTTTCAGATATTTGGCTAAAGCCTGAACTAATCAATTGCTTGCTACCACGCACTAAAGTGACGTGGCAATTCATAATTCGAAGAAGTAAAATTTGTTTAGTTTACAAACTAGAACGAATCATCCCGCCATCCACCTGAATCGAACTTCCTGTAATATAGCTCGCATTTTCTGAGGCGAGAAACGCGACGACATCAGCAATTTCTTTCGGTTCTGCTACACGTTTCAGCGGAGCTTCTGCCGCCGCCTGCGCATAATATTCTTCAATCGTGATGCCTTGTTCTTTTGAACGAATTTCTCCCAAATGCTGCAAGCGATCTGTTCTGCAAAGTCCCATCAGTACTGCATTCACCGTCACATTATCTCGTCCCACTTGATTCGACATGGTTTTCGTTAAGCCAGACAGACCTGCACGCAGCGTACTCGAAATTGTTAATTCATCTTTCGGCTGTTTCGCTACCATCGAAGTCAGATGGATGATGCGCCCCCATTTTCTTTCCTGCATTCCCGGTAGAACCAAACGCGAAAGCCGTACGACATTCATCAACGTAGATTGTACGCCGCTGAGCCATTGGTCATCCGTGAGTTCCATAAATCGCGCCACAGGAGGCCCGCCCGTATTGGTCACGAGAATATCTACCTGCCCAAATTTTTCGACGGTGCGAATAAACCAATACGCCAGCTCCGGTGGAGACGAAACGTCAGCAGGCACAACTAAAACATTGTCAGCCGTTCCGATTTCATCACTGACACGGTCAAGCTCTATAAGGTTACGCGCGCAAATCGAAACCTTACAACCCTCGGCGGCTAAGGCAATTGCGCAGGCTTTGCCGATGCCTTTACTGGCGGCGGCGATCATGGCGACACGATTTTTTAATCCTAGATTCATGGGGAAAATAGATGTTAGATGCTGGTGTCAGGACTACGCGCTGTCGCGTGTAGCCTGACAATTAAAGAATCATTACTTAATCAGCGAATAATCTGTTGGATCCATAAAGACAGATTCGACTTTGCTGACAATTTTTCCGTTCACTTCAGAAGCTTTGGCGACTTCTTTCCATTCGGGATCATTGCGGAAATCATCCCAATTCTTTTTTGCCGTCTCGCGGTCTTTGTGGGCAATGATGTAAATCAAGGTATTTTCTTTTTTCGGTGAGTCCTGCGGAACCCAATATCCGATATTCGTCATGCCGTGCTTCTTGAAAATTTTGGTTGTGTGTTCACGAAATCTTTTTTCCAAATCCGGCAATTTGCCTTCGTTGGTGTAGTAAGTGCGCATTTCAAAAACGCGATTTTTAGCGGAGGAAGTGGCAGCTTCGGTCGCGCTCGCGTAACCAAACCAAAATCCAAATCCAAGACCAACGGTCAATAATGCTAAGGGCAAAATATATTTTTTCATGGGTGTTCCTTTTAGTTAATGTTTACTCTGACAGGACGTGAACGCTTGCCGTCCACAATTAAAGTTAAATCTACTTCGCCGCGATTGTCGAGGCTGTTTGGAATTTTTATATTCACCTGATCCAATCCGACATAACCAGGCGCGAGTCCGGCATACTCCACTGGAATTGTGACACCGCCAATTTCACATTGAACATTGGTCTGACTGGTCACGAAGCGAATCCCGGTGCCGTACAATTCCAAAAACAATGATTCAGTCGCCGGATCAAAACTAAGCGGCTTGGTGACAAAAAGATTATTCGCGCCCAGGGCCACAGTGCTTTCACGCGGGAGCTGCGAAGCGCCGCGAACGCGAATTGCAGCACCATTCACGGCTCCAGCCCCATCGCTGTTACCAGTGAAAAGTCCGGGCGACACTGCCGAAATATTTATGATGCCGCTCGAAGTTTCTCCTAATGAATTTTTAATAATGACTGTCGCATTTCCTGGCGCGGCAACATCTGGAATTTGATAATTCACCTGACCGGGACCAGCGTAAAATAATGAGGCTAATCGTTCGACATTCTGACTATCGCGAATCGTTACGGACGTTCCGGCAATAGTCGTTGGCAACGGCAGAACTCCCGCCGGAGCAGGTGCTGCGCCGGTCGCTAAATTCAAGCCAAATGCCGCAACAATTGAATTGCGCGCGACGTCCGATGAAGGCACATAACTCGCCGCCGAAACCGAAGTCGCCGTGGTATTCGTCCGCCATCGATAGACTCCGCGTCCATGTGTCGCCGCCACCAAATTTCCCGTTGGTACGTGGTAGCGCAGCATAAATACCGCAACTTTTGGCATTCCTTTATTCATCCGAATCCAGGTTGCACCGCCGTCTGTAGTTTGAAAAACTCCGATGTCTGTGCCCGCCCAAAGACGATTATTATTGTTCGGATCAAGCGCAACAGATGTCGTTGGCACATCGGGTAAATTTCCGCTGATGTCTGCCCACGTATTGCCACGATTCGTCGTGATAAAAATGTGCCCTGGAGTTGCAGCAGTGTTTTCATTAAACCCTGAATAAACGACCACTGCGCGATCAGGATTATTGATGTCAGCGGCGATGTCAGTGATAAAACGATTTGGTAATGGAGCTTTGGTTGTATTCGTGAACGTTGCCGAAGTACCAGCTCCGGCATTGCTCGTGACTTGCACTACGCTATCACTTGACCCCGTCCAAACGATTTCAGTCGGAGGCGAAGCAGTGTCTATTTTTGGATACACCGCAATCGCAGTCAGGCTGCCGCCGTTGGTTAAATCCTGACCGAAGCTATCAGTGCTAGTCCCTAATCCATACCACAATAATCCTTTATCATTCGTGCGATAAAGTCGCTGTGTTCCGAAATAAACAACATTTCCGGCACTGGCCGTGAAAGCTGGATTCAATGCCATCGGTGCATAAAATTTGGGACGATCAGTAGGATTAATGCGACCCACCGAGGCGGTACAATTTCGGCATCCACGAAAAGCCCAACGTTGCCCACCATCGGGTGAATACGCTGGTCCAATCTGAGCACTTGAACCGCTTTGGTTATAATAAGTGTGGTACATCACCATCGGATTTGATTGATCAATTAAACTGAATCCCCCATCACCACCATCAATAATGTCCCAAGTGCGCGAACCATTGAAAATATGCGTCCCGTTATCCTGCGTACCACCTATGATCAAATTTGAATTGGTCGGATGCATGGCCACAGATTGAAACTGCGTCAGACTTAATTCTGTATTCAGCGTCGTCCAATTTACAGAACCTGCCGACGCAGCATCACAACGCCAGATGCCGCCATCATTACCGGTAAAAATAATATTACGATTATTTTTAGGGACGACTAACACATGCGTATCGGGATGAAGATTATAGCTATTCATATCAGTCCAGGTGGTTCCCCCATCTTTGCTGCGCACCACGCAATTAGAATCTAAAGTGTAATCAAATTGACCGCCGTAATAGATAGTATTGGCATCAACCGGATCAATCGCCAGTGCCATATTGTAGTCAGATTGACCTCCCGTTAAAGGCGTAGTCACTTTCGTCCAACTATCACCACCATCCGTTGATTTATAAATCCCAAAGACTAATTCGCCCGTGGCAGTGCCAGCAAAAGAAGCATACAGCGTTGCTAACGTGGATGGTGCAATTGGCGGCCCGGCGGCAATAATACAACGAGCAAATCCACCTCCACCACCAGCCGAAGTAGCAATTCCATTCGTCAGTCTTTCCCACGAACCAGCAGCTCCACCGGATTTAGACCGATAAATACCACGCGCTCTAATCGCTGCGTAAACAGTGTTGTGGTTAAGCGGGTCAACCAGAACATCGTGCGCGGTTAGCGCGCCGTCACTACCATCCGGATTAACGTTTGTCCAACTTTCTCCACTATCGGTTGATCTCCAAACTCCTCTTTGTTTAGTAGTTTCAACCCCCGCTGCCGAACCTGAAGCGGACGCGGTTCCACCAACACCTGATGTTGCAAACATTACATTCGGAGTCACTGGATCAATCGCAATTTCCGTAATTCCCGAATTCACAAAAACAGGCCTAAACGGCGCGACATTCGAGTTAGGCCCACCAATCACACGCCAAGTGGCACCGCCATCATTTGACTTCAAAATACCTGCGCCATAATAAGCATCGCCGCTGCGGACACCTTCACCAGTTCCCACAAAAATATTATTCGGATTCGTCGGGTCAATCGCGATCGAACCAATCGCCAATGAAGGTTGATCGTCCATGATCGGCGTCCAATTTTGACCGTTATTCATCGAACGCCAAACGCCGCCTTGCGCGCCTCCGACATACACCGTTTGATTGCCTGCGCCGTCGTACTGTGGATGCAACGCAATCGCTGAAACGCGTCCAGAATAATTAATAGCAGTATCGCCCGGAGTTGCCTTAATCGGGTATGGTCCTAGCGCCGTCCAGCCTTCATCACTGACGGCTTCAAGCTGCGCGAATTCACGGGCAAATTTTTGTGAGCGTCGCATCCGCAGTTCTTCCCTATCCGCTTGTTCAATGGCATTCACGCGAGCACCGAATGGAATTGTTTTTTTCGGATAGGCGCGTTCGGCATAAAAGGAATCTTCGCGCTCGCCGCCTTCTTCGCGTTCGCGTTCACGAATAGATTCTTTTCTTGAGGATTCGATGGGATTTTTTTGACAAGCAAACGTCAGAGATACGAATGCGATGAATAAAGCAAATACAACATACTTCTTATGCATTACGGGGTACTCCAGAAAAAGTAGCGCGACCTTTTCAGATTGCGTTATTTAAAAGTAAATTATTTATAAAAAACTTATCGCAGTTTTCAATTATGACTGTAGGGTAGGTTCTTAACCTGCCCTGTTACGGGTGTGGGCAGATTAAGAACCTACCCTACAACATTAACTAATTCACAGCCACGGTCGTCTGATTGCTGGTTCGTCCATCCAAAGACAAGATGACAGGAACAGCATTGCCGGTCGGAGCGTTCGCTGGCAGGCGCACGTTCACTTGCCACAATCCAACATAGCCCGGCGCGAGTCCGCTGTATTCAATGATCGCGGGGATGCCGCCGATAGTGACCATCGGCAAATTTTCAGTGAGAAATAATTTACTGCCATCACCTGGCGGAGCAATTGCCGTCGGCAAAGTCGCGCGTTGTCTGGTGACGCTGTCAATCAATTGCGCTCCGGTTCCGGTGGCATAAATTTGAATCACGTTCCCGCGTACTTCCGGGATAGCTGCGCCATTGGCTTGGTAGTTCTGATTCAACGCGGCAATTTGCCCTTTTCCATCCGAAGTAAAACTAAAAATTCCGGGTGCGGAATTTCGGACAGTTAGAAATTCGCTGGTGACGGGATTTCCGTTATTGAGGACTTCAACAAAGGCCATTCCGGGCGTAGCTTCAAACGGCAACTGATAGTTAATCTGGAAAGCTCCATTCGTTCCAAAGCGCGTCCCTGCTCCAACATAAAGCAGCGGAGCCAGCATCCCATTCACACGAACCGAAACGCCCCCCATCACCGTCGGCAACGGAAATGCCGTCACGCCCTGATCAACTGTTACATTTGTCGGCAAGCCGTTTCCGAAGGTGGAAACTAACGCTCCAGGCGCAACTTCCGCAGGCGCGAAATTCGCAGCATTGACAGTGACAGATGGAGTAGTCAGAGGAGCTGCATAGATGGCAGTGTCCGCCGTCCGCATTCGAACTACCAGATTGTCGAAGAAAACGCCCTCGCCTGTTTGGTTGTTACCGTTACGTCGAAGTTGTAATTCCAAACGAAAAGCGACATCCGAGTTATTCGGAGTTCCCGTATTGACCGCAAACGAACCATTTCCGGTAGCGAAAGTTGTTCCGCCAAAATGCCTGAATCCGTTAGTTGAAACCGTATTGGATTCCAATTCAATAAAATTCGTAAAACCACTTTGTCCTGTATCGTCTGCGGTCGTCAACGAAACCGTATTGTTATAGTTACGGATTCTCATGATCACTGCGTCACCACCCAGACCTGGAACATTTATGTCGCCTGAAAAATCAGCATTCACGTCAACATCAAAAGATTCAATTCCTGCCAAAATTTGTGCTGTCGCCGATGGATTTGTCACCAGACCTGTGCCTGAATCTACCGTCAAACCAGGTAGGGCAATTCGTTTTGTCCACCAACGCGTATCATCAAAAACTCCGCTAGTCCGCGTCGTGGTGCTCACTCCAAAACTTGCTCCAACGCCGCTCGGATCACTTAAGCTGGCAGATGATCCGGCAGCTTTGACACTAGAAGTTAAACTCCAATTTCCGGCATAAGCATCCGTGCTCGTTGGACGATTTGCATTGGCATCGGTGCGTAAACTCCAGTCAGCCTCAGGAATGACAATCACTCCCGCTTCGCCAGGATCGGCGGTCGGCTCAAATCGTGTTCGATAGGTCAATAATTTTTGCGCCACCGTCACCGCAAATTGCGAGGCTACCGCAGCGCCATTCCCCTGCGTCAGAGTTACATCAAAAGTTATAATTTGTCCGGGCTGAATGCTGGCATTGTTGAGCAGTGTAATCTGAATCGCCCTGTCAACACTGGTCGCGGCGGCTATATCTCCGATGGCAAGTGAAGCCGCTTGTCCGGCAGGCTGTCCGTTAATCCGAACTAAATTTGCCGGAACCTGACTGGTAGCAGCGACTGAAATTTGAGCGGTGACATTCGTCGAAATAACTGCCGTCAAATTATTAATATTCAACGTCGCAGTTGAAGTTTCGTTGCGGCTGATGAAACGGTCAGCATTGACTCCGCCGCTGATCGTCGACCTGTTCAACGCCAGAATCGGCACAGCTCCAGCGGTAAAATTTCCAGTTGCGACGACTGCATAACCCTGACGATTTGAATCAATTACTTGATTGCCAGGCTGCGCGGTGATTCCCATTTGCCCATTGCCGGGAACGTTCGCGCCAATAATTTTTACGGTGTAAGTTCCAGGTACGGGATATTGCACGTAGACCGCTTCCAATGGATTTTTATTATCGAACGCCGCACCATTCGCGGGCTGTGAATACGCGCTGGCGAAGTTCACATTGCCGCGAAAAACTTTGCCTTGCGGATCGGTAACTTCGAGATCAAGATTATTGGTGAGCGCAACACTCGCGCCCGTTGTTCCCTTTGGATCAGCCCAGACTAACGTAATGCGTAATGGCTCAACTGTACTGACGTTGGTAATTTGGTAAGTATGCGTTTGCCCCGTCATGATGGAAGGATTTGCCGCCGGGCGCGAAGCATCTGCCGCCGTTGCTCCATTCCAAATATCAGCCACAACTTTTAATTCGCGGCGGTCACCCGGAAAATACAACGCATCATCCAGCGTCATTCTTCCCCAGCCCTGACCGTTGTTCGGGAGGGGAGCACTGGCTCCACTTGTACCATCATCCGCTGAGCGCAGTCCCGTCACGTTGCGTCCTGAATTCAGGACTATCGCTTTGATCAAAGCATTTGACGGATTGAACGTGTTAGCCGCATTACGCGCTCCGCTGGGGTAATAACCATCGGTAAAATATTGACGCGCGAGGATCGCTCCGCCTGCCGCCATCGGCGATGAAAAGCTGGTTCCCTGAATCCCGGAAAAAGAGCGATTATTATTCGGAGCCGAAGGATTCACCGCCGCATCCATTGCGGTGGTCGAGGTTGGGTTTGCGAACGGGCCTGAAATTCCGGCTGTTTCCGTCGCCGCATTAACGCGATAAGGCGCAAGAATATCAGGTTTAATACGGCCATCGCGGGCAGGGCCGTGACTGCTGGAAGTGGAAAGGTCTTCAATACTTCCGCTGTTTGTCGGGCTGTTCGTACCACCGACTAAAATTCCATTTTTTGTATCTTTTGTAATGGTTAATGGAGCCGGGCCGCTATTTCCTGCCGAATAAAAAATCGTCAAATCACGCAGCTTCCACATCGCTTCGTCATCATCAGCAGCACTGGTGTTGTAGCTCGGATTCGTTCCCGCACCCCAGCTTTGTGAATGCACGCGAACCCCGGTGTCGTAGGCCTGCTGCATAATCAAAGCCTGACCAACATTCAGTCCATCAAGATTATTATCGGGATGTCCGACATCTTGGAAAACAATGCGGGCATCACGCGCGACCCCGTCGTTACTGGTTCGTGTAGCAATTCCTGGAACAGCTCCTGAACCGTCAGCGGCGTAATCGCGTCCCGCTCCCACGCTGACAACGTGTGTGCCGTGATAGCCGCCGTTGTCATCATAGGCAACGGCATTACGGTAAGAACCTCCCAGCATTTCATTCGGATCAAGAACTTTGCCGCCGTTCGGATTATTCGCATTATCAATTAACGTGCCGCGTCCCATCACGTAATAGGTCAAAATTTTATTGTTAGGATTCGTCACGGAAAACGGTAGAAATCCGTTCACTAACGCAGACGTCGTAGTGCCGTAAGAAAGCGTTTGCGCAGCGGCATCCGCGCTCAAACGAAACTGCGCGTGATCGGTGTCAATGCCGGAATCCGCAAAGCCGATAATTTGTCCTGCTCCCGTCAATCCATTTTTATAAAGTGGCGTCACATTCGATCCGGTAACGGTGCCGGATTGAATAATTTTTACACCGTTATCGTTTTCGAGCTTTGGGCGCGCATAACGTTCGATCCATTCGACGCCCTCCAGATTGGCCAATGCATTTAAAAGTGCCGGTAATTCGGTCGAAGAAACTTCGACCATTCCCGAAGCCCGATCAGCAGCTTCGATCACATCAGATTTTTTTTGCAGGTTCATCGCAGCTAACACGGCTTTCGCCGCTTCTGCTTTTTCACCGCTAAAAAGATTGAAGGCGATCATCACATTTGATGCCGCTTCTAATGAATTTTTATTGGCTGACGCATTCGCCATTTGCGCGAGTTCAGGTTCAATCTTTAAGCCAGCGCCGTACGCACCAACCCAGCGGAATTCACGGTTCGCGTTGCTCATCAATTGTGCCTGAATCTTTGCCGGAGCTTTCACGAGATACGCATTATTTGGGATATACGCCTTAATTTCGTATCCATCCTTGCGAAGTTTTTCCGTTTGCGCAGGCTGAATTGTATCGCTGAACTGCACGATCAAATAGGAGGCAGCAACAGACGCCTGTGCTTCGTTGCGTGCCTGATTACTGGCTGAAGCTTTAGTCATTTCCAGTTGGACACTTCCGATAGAAACGGCTTTCGGAACTTCCTGCAACGGGTCAAATTCCGCCGCACGCAGCAGCAGCATTCCTTTATTTTTCATTTTCGCATCCAGCTCCTGAAGGCGTGGAGAAGGCTTGGACGCTCGCTTTGATTGCGTTGCGTCATTTGAATCATCATTCATATTTGCCTGTGTGCGGCTCTTAGCTAACAGCACAACTGAGGCAAAGACAGCTAAAATTAATAGTAAAATAGCAACAGATCGCGTCTTGAAAAAATTTGGCATAAACAATTTTTGAGATCGGTCAATTGTAAAAAATACAAAGAAATAAAAGGAATCTTCACTTCTTTAAGTGGCTAACGTGGGATGCTTAAAGCCTCAGATGAGCAGGGGTCGGCTTTGGGTTGTCTAATATTTACGATAGGCGTTCCGCCTGTCGTATAAACAAACGTCCCGCCGTCGCGTGAACAGGCGGGACGCCTATTCTACCTTATCCAAAAATTTCGCGGACTTTGTCACTTAACTTACGCGGTTGATTTTTTTCCTCTTCGAGTTTGCCTAATTGTTCGAGTAATTTGCGCTGTTCACGATTCAATCGCGTTGGAGTCTGGACTGTCACGACGGCAAATAAATCGCCACGCTCCGGGCCTTGCAAAGAAACTATACCTTTGCCTCTGACACGGAAAACCGAACCAGTTTGCGTCCCTTCAGGAACTTTCAAATCCGCTTCGCCGTCCAGCGTCGGAACTTTTATCTCCGCTCCCAGCGCTGATTGCGAAAAAGTAATCGGCACATTTACATAGAGATTGTTGCCTTGACGTTCAAATAATTCATGTTCCTGCACTTCAATGAAAACATATAGATCACCGCGCGGGCCGCCCTGAATTCCGGCTTCACCTTCTCCGGTAATCCGTAAGCGTGCACCAGAATCAACTCCGGCAGGAATCTTAATTTCGATTTTATGATCTTTCTCGACGCGTCCCGCGCCCTGACAGCCCTTGCAATAATTTGTGATGGTCCGTCCGGTTCCACGACATTGATGACAGGTACGACTAACCGAGAAAAATCCTTGTTGGAATCTGACCTGTCCGGCTCCACCGCATAAACCGCAAACGTTGATGGAGCTACCAGGAGCGGCACCGCTACCCGAACAAATATCGCAATTTTCAAAACGCGGAATATTTATTTTGGTTTTGTAGCCGTTGGCAGATTCTTCCAACGTCATGGATAAATCGTAACGCAAATCCGCTCCACGTTGAGAGCCATCTCTCCGCATGCGACGTGAGCCACCAAATAGTTCACCGAAAAGGTCGCCGATGATGTCTTCAAAGCCTGAAAAATCCCCGCCTGTCCAGGCTCCATTGCCGCCGACTCCCACACCGGAATGTCCGAACCGATCATAGCGCGCACGATTTTCCGCATTCGATAAAACACCATAAGCTTCGGCAGCTTCCTTAAACTTTTCCTCAGCCACACCGTCGCCAGGATTGCGGTCAGGATGATGCTGCATCGCTAATTTGCGATACGCAGTTTTCAGCTCCTGTTCTGAGGCTGTTTTGGTTACACCTAATACGTCGTAAAAATCTCGTTTGCTCAAGTCTCTAGTACCTCTTTGCGGGATGGGGCATAAGGAGAAATCTTACCACAAGTCTGTGGACGATGGGAACGTTTGCCAAATAGAAAAAGCCGGAGTAAATTTCTTTCACTCCGACTTTGCATAATCATGATTCGGTTGAATTAACGAACATTATTGATGGAATTTTTCACAGTGTCATGTTTGGTTTTCAAAACACTTCCCTTTAAGACTCCATCGGCTCCAACTTCGACTTCGACGCCTTCATCCATAAGAGTTGTGAATTTTGTTCTAAGGTTTGAGCGAGAAGTGCTGATGCCAGCTTTTTGTGAATTTTGCTTTGTTACCAGAATCGTCAACTGGACTTCCATTTCGTCCGGGGCAGATTTTTCTGTTTTTACGGCAGGTTTATCATCATCACCTTCAATAACAATTTCAGCTTTGACGACACGCGTATCCGACTTCGAGTCTTGTTCTTTGATGGCCACGGGCTGGTGCATCCGCTTTCCGGTAGCTTGTCCTGACGCAACATCGCGTGGAGAAATAACCGATGAAGATTTCTCAGGAGCGACTAATTTCAACGTAAATTTTCCAGCCTCAAGATTTGTGAATTCAAAATTTCCGTTCGCGTCTGGATAAATGGTTTTGAGTTGTGAGGAACCTCCTGGCTTACGTCCGAGATTCACACCCACGCCGGGAATTGGTTCTCCCGGTCTGTTGGCATTGTTTTGCGCAGCAGTAGATTTCGACTGGGACATTCCAGGAATTATTAATCCAGCCATCAGCATAGTAAATAAAAGTAACTTTTTCATACGCACATCCTTAAATTAGTAAATTGTAATTGTTGGGTCGCACAGCTTGGATGCAGTTATTTACCAGCCGTTGCCTGACAAAAAAAGTTCGCAGTTCGCAGTTAAGACAGTTCATGGCAAGACTGCGAACTGTTTTTACTGCGAACCGCGAACTTCTTCAACTGCGAACTTCTTTTCTGTGAAATGCGAACTTTTTAATGCGTTCCTGCTTTCATTGGAGTATTGAACATAATTTCCGTGAGTTTCATTCCAAATTTTTCTAATTCTTCGAAAGCGGCTTTCAATTTGTCCATTTCATCACTGCGATAGGCCAGTTCCGCCCGCGCCATCACCTGTCGGGCTGAGGCCTGATCTTCATCTGACATCATTGCTCCGAATTCACCAAACGTACGTCGTGTGCTTTCAATGAGGCCATCCAATCTGGTGCGGGCAATGATGAATTCTTTCATCACTTTATCAGCTTGTTGATTGCGTGTGGCTTCTTCAATCAACCGAGAAATTTCATCCGGGCCTAAACCTGAAGATGGTGTAACGCGGATCGTTTGCTCACGTCCGGTGGATTTATCGTGCGCGCCAACGTTAACAATTCCGTCCGAATCAACGTCAAACGTCACCAGAATTTGAGCTGAACCGCGTGGGCCTGCCGGAATATCTGCTAATTCAAATTTAGCGAGACTTCGATTTCCGCGAGCCAGTTCGCGTTCACCCTGCAAAACGTGAACTTCAACTGTCGTTTGATTATCCGCGACTGTCGTGAATGTCAGGGCCTTTTTCAAAGGAATACTGGAATTTCGTTCAATGATTTTCGTAAACAAACCACCGCGGGTTTCAATTCCCAGCGACAACGGTAAGACGTCAAGCAGGACGAGTTCCTTAACTTCGCCACTCAGGACAGCACCTTGAATGGCAGCGCCAATGGCGACGACTTCATCAGGATTAATTTCCGACGAAGGATTTTTGCCAAACATTTCTGTTACTTTCTGGCGTACCAGCGGAGTTCTCGTCTGCCCACCGACTAGCAAAACTTTATCAATATCTTCGGGTTTGAGCTTGGCGTCCCAGAGCGCTTTTTCGCAAGGCTCTAAAGACTTTTCGACTAAATCCATGATCATTTCTTCAAACATCGCTCTGGTCAGCACTTTATTGAAATGTTTCGGGCCTAAATTATCGGAAGCGATAAATGGCAAATTGACGTTCGTTTCGCTTGTGGTAGAAAGCTCGCATTTAGCGCGTTCAGCCGCTTCTTTTAAACGATGAAGCGCCGGACGATCACTATGAAGATCGATACTCGTCTCAGCTTTAAACTCAGCAATGATCCAATCAACGATTTTCATGTCGAAGTCTTCACCACCAAGAAAGGTGTCGCCCGAAGTGGAAAGGACTTCAAACACTCCGTCATGAATATCCAAAATTGAAATATCGAACGTGCCGCCGCCCAAATCGTACACCACAATTTTTTCCGATTCTTCCCGGCCTAATCCATAAGCCAGCGCCGCCGCCGTTGGTTCGTTCAAAATTCTCAACACATTGAGTCCGGCAATTTTTCCAGCATCTTTCGTGGCTTGTCGTTGCGCGTCATCGAAGTAGGCAGGAACCGTCACAATGGCATCTTCTACAGGTTCGCCTAAATATTCTTCAGCGCTTTGGCGCAAACGTTGCAGGATGATGGCCGATAGTTCGGCTGGACTGTAATCACGTCCAAATAATCGTACTCGCGCATCACCATTGGGACTTTCGGTAATGGGATAGGGCGCGTTATCCTGCATTCTACGAACTTCAGGCGAATTAAGCTTACGTCCAACTAAACGCTTCACAGCATAAATCGTATTGGCGCCATTCGTAGCAGCCTGACGTTTGGCAATTTGCCCGACAAGGCGTTCGCCGGATTCCTGAAAACCAACTACGGAAGGAGTGGTTCGACCACCTTCTTTGTTTGGTATAATTTGCGCGACGCCACCTTCCATAATCGAAACGCAACTATTAGTGGTTCCTAGATCAATGCCAATTACTTTTCCCATAATTCGTATGCTCGTTTTCTGGTCAGTGAAACTATCACTTTACCAAAAATGTTATTCGTTTGAAGAAACTACAATTCTTATGGGTTGTTTAAAGGGAACTAATACAGAGAAGCTGCGCGGGGAGCGCAAGGAGAGAACTTGAGGGGCAATTAGTAAGCAAAAGATCAACTCATAACTGTGGCAGGAGCCTCAGTTAGAACGCGTTCCAAGGTACGCGCGACATAGCTTACCACATTTATTGTCCGAGCGTACTCCATTCTTAATGGGCCGACTACCCCAAGATGACCGCTCATTTGATTGCCATAGCGAAAAGAGGCAGTGACAACACTACAACGCCTTAAACTTGGCATGTTATTTTCTGAACCAATCCGGATCGAAACGGCACTTTGCTCCTGCTCAAAGTTCATGTATTCATTGAGTAAAGCAATTAAACGGCGCTTTTCTTCGAAAACCAGGAACAATTCACGCAATCTTTCCAGATCAGCAAATTCAGGACTCGCTAAAATATTTGAGGCGCCTTCCACAAAAACTTCAGGGTCGGAATCTCCGTCGCGGCTTAATCCTCGATGACAAAGCAAAATCGCATTTTGCAATAATCGGTCATACAGAGCTTTTTCTTCCGTCATTCGACGGACTAATTCTTCGTGAATCGCACTTAAAGTCTTACCGGTGAAGTGGGCATTCAAATATTTTGACGTCCGATCCAATTCATCCTGACTAAAATCTTCAGCGACGCGCACGAGCCGATCCTGAACCAATCCAGCGCGTGAAATGGTAATCACCAAAATTCGACCATCGCTGATTCTAACAAATTCAATATGTTTGACCACATCACGATTGATGTTTGGTGAAATCACAATCCCGACACTATGCGAAAGATGCGACAGCAGATGCGAAGCGCGAGACATGATCTGATCAGCACTGGGCAAACTGTCACTTAACATTTCGCGCTGGATCATCTCTTCATCATCCTGCGAAATTTGCGTCTGTCCTAAAATATTATCAACATAAAACCGATAGCCTTGATCGGTTGGGATTCGACCCGCTGAAGTATGCGGCTGCTCTAAAAATCCTGCGTCTTCCAGATCAGACATAATATTGCGAATGGTCGCAGGAGACAGTCCTTCGCTCGACAATTTTGAGATAGTCCGCGACCCTACCGGCTCACCTAGCGCCAGATGGTTTTGGATAATGAGCGTTAAAAGCTCACGTCCCCGCTTGTCTGCCATCTCAAATTTATTATTCATGTAGTTATAGTCGAGCGCCATCTCTGATTATTTTTGAGAAAAATATCGCTGTGACCAAAGGATAGTGAGAAGAACAATTCAAGACATTATTGCTAATGCTTTTAATGAGCGAGCAGCGCATTAAACTCAGCTATGTCCTCACGCTAAAATTAACATCTGCAAACAAACAATGTCAAGTATTTATCGCTTAGCATTTCGGTCATATTAACGTTCTAAATTTCTAATAATAATGACCTCAAAATTCTGCAATAAAAGGACTTGGCATTTTAAACACTTGTGTGTAGAATACAAATGGTTAAACAAGTCCCGACCACTAACAAGAGTTTGTTCTGTTTTCAATTCACTGGTTAGAGCAGACTCAATATATTTGAAACTACTATTACTACTATACGGAAAGGATTGCCCAGTCATGAAAAGAAAAGGCGTGTTAATAGGTGCATACGTACCCCCCGAAATGAAAGAGGCGCTCAAGCGTCGTTCACAACTTCAACATCGAACCCTCTCACAAGAATTAATTAGAATTCTTGCGGAGGCCTTAGGTCAACCCATCCCTGGTACTCCAGATCGCCGGGGAGATACTTCAGTTCCGCGCCGCCGCGCCACTGATCCATTCCCCAGACGTCGAACAGGCGACGTAGTTCCTGGTGAAGGCTTAGTTCAATTCGCTGAAACACAAGCGGAGTAACCTTCATACCCAGTTCAGCTTATCTAATCAACCTCAATTTTGACATCACCATGACGCAGAGTATCTTCGATTTCTGCGTCATGTTGATGTGCAAACAGTTAGCTGGCAGCCTGCAATGCGGCTTGAGTGTTTGAACTAACCTCTCGCACAAATAAGTCTTCGAGCGATTCACGGACAGGATTCAGCGAAATCACATTTCCCCCATTTCGATGTACAATCGTTACCAGCCGTTCGATCTGATTTTCATTTTCAAGGCGAATTCGTGCGCCTTCCGGGACAGGTGTGACTGTTAAGGCAAATGCCTGTAATTCTGTTAAAACCTGAGCGGAAATATTCGCCACTACAGCTTCTAACTCATTCGTACATTTTCCTAAAATATCTGAGAGTTTGCCTGATTCGATCAAGCAACCTTTATTCATGATAGCAACTCGATCACAGAGTGCTTCGACATCAGATAGAACGTGCGAAGAGAAAAATACGGTCTTTCCCTGAGCGCGTAACCCGGCAATTAAGTCGCGCACTTCACGTCGTCCCATTGGATCAAGGCCTGACATCGGTTCATCAAAAAACAAAACCTCCGGATCGTTGATTAACGATTGCGCTAAGCCTGCGCGTTGTAGCATTCCTTTAGAATATTTCCGTAATTGCTTATCTGCGGCGTGCTCCAATCCGACCTGCTGAATTAGTTTTTCAGCCCTGGAGAGTGCCTCAGCCTTGCTCAATCCAAATATTTTCCCGCAATAGACCAGTAGCTCGCGGGCGGTTAAATAATCGTAAAAATACGGCTGCTCCGGCAAATAACCTATTTTGGCTCGCATCGCCATATCGTCCAGTCCGGCACCTAAAATTTTAGCTTCGCCGCCAGTCGGAAAAATTAACCGCATCAGGATTTTTAATGTCGTCGTCTTTCCTGCGCCGTTCGGCCCCAGAAATCCAAATGATTCGCCCTGATGTACTTCAAGATTTAAATTATCCAAGGCGCGTACCGGCTTTTTGCGCCAAAAACCGACAGTATATTCTTTGGTCAGATTTTTAATTTCAAGTGCTAACATACTTCTCTTCCTTTTAATTTAATCCTTCCATTTAGTAATTGTAGAATCCGCTGCGATTTCAACTTTGCAACTGACAGTTAACAGCGTATAGGTAAACCCGTGCGGATCGAGCGGCGTCATATTTTGATCAAATTGCATTCCGAATTGCCGTAATTTTTGGACTACATTCGGAGGTAACGCCCGAATCAGTTGTGATGGATGCGTTGGACAACTTCCGCGTGCTGCCCGAAATTCTTCGAGCTGTTTATTCAAAAAATCCATCTGATCGGAAGCCTGATAAAATTCCAGACGGCTTAACGAAGTCTTTTTCACATTCGGGTCATCAGTGGTTTCGTAAATCCTCGCAAACATCTGGCGCGAAGTTTCACGCTCACCACCTTTAGCCAACATGATCGCGGAAAGCTGCTCCAACCATTTCGGAGCTTCACTAATTTTGCTTCCGGCGAGATACGTATCACTCGCATCCTGAAAGCGTTTTTGCTTCCAGTAAATAAATCCCAAATCCTGATACAGACGCCAATCATTCGGATTATCCTGAATGGCTCGCTGCGCTAATTTGATGGCTTTTTCCGGATCAATATCCGGTAAAAACACTGAGCCAAACCGATAGGCAGCGACATAGTGTGGATCAAGCTGCGTCGTGATGTTAATGAGCGGCTCCAGCAAAACCAATTTCCACGAACCGACATTAGCGATGTTGAGCGTGCCTTCTTTATCTTCGATTTTTCCACCGAAATATTGAATCGTTCGCAGCCAATATAAATCAGACATCAGCCCTTCAAAGCCAAGACTGGTCTGTCGCAGCGTTGCGCCGGACGTAAAATAGAGAGATTCTTCAACGGCTGATGCAGTCCCTTTTTTACCATCAATCCAACGCTGTACGCCGACAGCCGCTGTAAGTGAAAAGGCTAGAATTAATGTCCAATAAATTGTTTTCATAATTCACCTTTTATTTAAAATTCCTCTTCTGAAAAATGAGGACAGTGACGGCTAAGAGCGCGGAGATATACAGCATCGCGTAAAGCGTAGCGGCTCCGACCATCGAAGCTGTCGGCGTATTCCCATGCGCGGCAGCCGCGATAAAATTAAAATTATCAAGGTTTGGCAAAACGTAATACAGAGTCGTGCAAACTACTTTGACGAAGCCAACTCCAATAGTTGCCGCGAATAATTTCAAATCCGCGCTGAAGGTTCCAATCACAAATAAAAAGAACGTCATCAGTGCTGAAAGTGCAGGTGAAGAAAATGAGGAAAACATCAGGCTGACAGCGGTCACGAGCATGAGTTCCAGAAAGATCAAATACACCGCCGGCCAAATTTTCGCCTGAATCGGATCAACTCCTTTTTTGACAAAAAGCAACGCCAGCGAAATCCCCAACGCCATCACTGCGGAGTTCACCAGCAACGTCAGACACAATCCAAAATACTTACCGAGAATAAATTCGCTGCGGTGAATCGGTTTTGCCAATAAGCTGTAAATCGTCCGCTTATCAATTTCCTTGTAGACCAATCCGATCCCAATAAAAATTGCAATCAGGACGCCAAAAATCCGCATGGATGACAACCCGATGTCCACAATAATTTTTGATTCCTGCGACATCGAAAGCTCTCCCAAAAAGACGGAGGCTCCGACCAACAGGAGGACGAAAAAAATTAAGTTGTACAGGATTCGATCCCGCACCGATTCTCGAAAAGTATTTAAAGCAATAGGTACAATTTTCATAACATCGTTACAATAAGTGGCATTGCAATATTGAAGCATTTTAGCCCACGTTTACTTTTAGAAATTCTAATCAAGCATTAAAAATTCGTGCGTTTGTCCAATATCTGTATGCTGATCAAATCCTTGCCCTTCCGAAATATCACTGCAAAGTGCCAGAACTTGCTCTCTTTTTCCTTTGTCATCGGGTAACACGATTACAAGTCTTCCGGTGTTTTCACCCTCTTCTGGATACTCATCAATTTCAACCGCGATTACTTCAGTTGCTCCAAAACTATAGAATTTCTCGACCAGTTCAAGTGACGCTTGATTGGTTTCAAGTTCTCCAAGATTAACGAAATATTCATCCGTATGTTTATTCAACCAAGTACGCGCTTCAGCATGATTTGGTTGAGCAAGTAATTTTTGAATTAAGTTATTCATATTTTACTTTTAGGAAATTTAGTGCGAAGTAATCCTTAAATTCATACACAATTAACTTCCTTGTGCTCAGTTAATTTTACGGTTGTTTACAACAGGTGGGGACTAGTAATTCTAATTCATCACACTTTCAAATGCGCGAATGATTCGATCACTTGAAAATCTTTTTGGTAGCTGCTGAGCGTTTCACCAATCTGCTTAATTCTTCGTTCAATAATTGGTTCGCCAAGCTGACGCATATAATTCAAATGCACTACGCGTTCAGGATTCAGATTCATTAAGCGTGCCGCAGTCGCATCCGCCGCCGCTAAATTATCACTCATCACGATGACTTGTGAATCCACTTTTTCACCGTGGAGCGGGCCGTTGCCCTGCATTCCTTCGATGCCATCAATAATCGTGAAGCCAGGCTTCACCGTAGTCGCAATGTCCGCGATGGATTCATTGATGCCGTGCCAGTGCAATTTATTTTTCGGCCAGCCGTAATGAACGCTCGGAATTATCCCGAACATATTTTTCAATGACAGCGTGACTCCCGCCCAATGATGCGTTTTCATCTTCGGCATTGAAACTAATAAATCCGCACCAAGAACTGTCTCCGGCAACCATAGCTCGCCCATCGTCGTAAAGCTCGAAGCAGTTTTGACTTGATGAATGCTGTCGGTGTTGAGGTCTACAAATTTTACTTTGTTCTGTTTGATAACATTGTCCAGCCCGGAAAGCTCCAGCAACATTTCGGTATCGCGTTGATGCCCCGGCCCTTCAGCCACGATCACTTCGCCTGCACCTGCGCTACGAAAGGCCTCAATCGCGGCGTGCACCATCACCGGATTTGTATTAATGCTGCGCGAAGAATGATACTCAACTAAATTCGGCTTCAATACTATGCGCTTGCCCTTGACGTTTAGACTGTATTCCTGCAGCCCGCGTTTCAATATATCTACTAAATCTTTTTCGTACGAAGCAGCATGAAAAATAGAAACTTTCGCAGCAGAAGCCAGCGGATTCAGCTCGCTCAATTTACGGCAAGCACTGGCTCCAATCCCGGCTGTAGCAATCGCTGCCGCTTTCACGAAGTCGCGACGCGTGAGCAGGTATTGCATTTTTTCTTTGCGAATATTTTCCATACTACAGCTTAAAAATATTACGGTGATTGACTTCGTTATCCAGCGCCAATGCAGCCAGCGAAGTCAGATGAACATTATCACGCCAGCTTCCGTTTTCACTTTGGCGTTTGATGAGCGAATCAACCAGTGCCTGCGTCGGACGCCCATAAACATTGAGGCAAAGTGCTCCGAGTGCCAGAAGCATTGATGATTGTCGCTGAGAAATTTCAGATTCCAGATACGCCAAAGATTTGGTAATTACTTCGTGCTTGCGATCAGCATCCTGCAACGCCAGCAACGCAAAACAAGTATTCGTTGGCATCGGGTCAAGCTTCACTGCCAGGACTTCTTTGTTGCCGTAATTCCAACCGCCTTCGTAACAAGCGCGATCAAATAAAAATTCCTGCCCCATCTTCACACGCTCATCTGCCTGCATTCCGTTGGATTTCAAAGCCAGAACAGCATAAGCCGTCGGCTCGACCCAACTGGCAGTTCCCAGCACCCACGACCATCCCTGCAAAGCTGGATTCAGATTTAAGCCCTTAACATCCTGCGGAGTTAATTTATTGCCCCTGAATTTCATCAAAAATTTGAGGTAGCCATCACTTAATTCATTACCAATTTTAAGTTGAGTCAAAGCGAAATAAGTGATGAGCGTGCCCCACAAATCCAGATTGTCAACGTCCGACTGCGTACGTTTTTCCAGCTCAATCGCTCCGGCTGCTCCGGTTTGTTGTGCCAACCATTGCAACGAACGGGAAGCGCGTTGCTCACGCTCCGCCGTCGTCCCAAAGTTTGCCAAAGCTAACAAAGTGTAGGCTGTCGGCTCGGCATAGCTCCGCTTTTCGGCGGTGTATCCCCAGCCTCCATCTTTGTTTTGCAGCGAAGCCAAAAAGGCTTGCGCTTTGTGAAGCGATTCTACACTCATAAGAAAAATATTAACCTCGACTATTGGCCGCAACTTCGCGAAGCTGTCCGGTCATATGTCGAATTTCATACTTATCAAGGCAATGACGCAAACTACGAACCGTCATATTTAACAGACTCGCGGCTTTTGTTTGATTACCATTCGTTCGTCGCAGAGCCTCTAGCAAATAACTCTTTTCCAGTTCACTTAGATATTTTTCGAGATCAAGCCCCGGGTCTGGAAAATAGAGTTCTCCGTTCGCTTTCTTAGGAGAATATTTCAGGATGCGCTCAGGCAAACGCTGCGGCTGAATTTCATCAGTGGGTTCCAGCGCGACTGCACGCTCAATCGTATTTTCCAGTTCACGAACATTCCCTGGCCAATCGTATTCTTCAAGATAGCGAACAACTTCTTCTCCGCATTTCTTGATCGTTTGACTGGTAATAGTAGCAAATTTTTCAAGGAAATGCTGCGCTAAATCTCGAATGTCGGCGCGTCGTTCGCGCAACGGCGGAAGCTCTAAGGGAATTACTGAAACACGATAAAATAAGTCTTCGCGGAAATCTCCGGTCTTAACCATCTTCTCAAGATCGCGATGCGTGGCTGCGACAATGCGCGTATCAACAGCTAATTCTTCTGTACCGCCAACTCTGCGAATACGGCGCTCCTGCAAGACACGCAATAATTTGACCTGCATCGTCAAACTCATTTCGCCGATTTCATCGAGAAAAATCGTGCCGCCTTCAGCCGCTTCAAACAAACCTTTGCGATTGGATTGCGCACCCGTGAACGCGCCTTTGACGTAACCAAAAAGCTCAGATTCCAGCAGCGTTTCGGTGAAGGCTCCGCAGTTGACGGAAACGAATGGACGGTCGCGGCGCGGGCTGTGACTATGCACAGCTCTGGCGACCAATTCTTTTCCAGTGCCAGATTCGCCGATGATCAAAACTGTACTAGCATTCGCCGCAACAGTTTCAACCATTCGATAAACGGCCTGCATTTGCGGACTACGACCGATGATGTCGCCCAGATTTCCACGCTTGAGAAGCTCTCTTTTGAGAAGCGCATTTTCCTGGCGAAGGTCTAATTTTTCAATCGCCTTGCGGACGACGAGTTTAAATTCGTCAACATCAAAAGGCTTCTGAATAAAATCATCGGCCCCTAATTTAAAAGCTTCCCGGGCGCTGTTGATGGTGGCAAATGCCGTCATCATGATGACCATCATTTCAGGCGCTTGTTCCCGCGCGGCTTTTAATAATTCGATGCCACCCAAGTCGGGCATCTTGACGTCGGTGATTAATAATTCATAGGTGTTTTTTTGAAGTGCCTCCAACGCCTCACGACCATTTGAGACGGTAGTGACCTGATGCCCTTCTCGTTTGAAAACAAGTTCGAGCAATTCGCGCATGCTGCGCTCATCATCTGCCACTAATAATTTTGCCATAGAGAACCTTTACAACTTTTAAATACGAGTGCCTGTTTATAAATTATTTCAGATCTGGTGATCGTTTTGGTCAATCCCAGCGTGCTTGAGTTGAGTTATGCGATAGCTACGCTGAATGCCTTTTCTAGTGCCATTTCTTCGGTTTCCTCTGCTTCAATGGATAAGATTTGTGTTTGCTCGGCAAAACCCACTGTGATGGTCGTGCCAATTCCAATTTCTGAGGCGACATCAATTTTGCCGCCATGCTCTTTGATAATGTGATAGACAATGCTCATGCCTAAGCCTGTGCCGCCGGAACTGAATGAGCTAAAAGGCTCAAAAATACGTTCAATTTGTTCCTCACTCATACCAATCCCAGTATCAGAAAATGCGATTTGAAATCCTGGCAGTTCTGTATTTTTCGTAATACTGATTTTCAAAGTTCCGCCGTCCGGCATCGCCTTGATGGCATTGCGGGAGAGATTCCATAACACTTGCCGGACTTGTCCCGGATCAACCATCACCGTCGATTCGGGTTCAAACGGCTGCATCATCAACTGATATTTTTCGACTTCAAATTCTGTGCTGTAGCGCAGCAAAGCCAGCGTATCTTCCAGCAAATCATTAAGATTTACAGCTTCAATTTCCGGCTGGCGCGGTTTGGCGTACATCAAAAAATCGCTGATGATGCGATCAATACGATCTGATTCACGCAGCACGATATTCATTAACTGGGTTTCTTCATCAGACAATCGTGAATCACTGCCCAGCACCTGAACAGCTCCACGCATGGAAGCGAGTGGATTACGAATCTCATGCGCGATTGCCGCGGCAACTCGCCCCAGAGCGGCTAATCTATCTTGCCGCCGGACATCGCGTTCCAATCTCATGACATCCGTCAAATCCTGAAATGGCAGCACAAATCCCGTCACTTTTCGCGTATCCGTCATCAACGGCGAAATGCTGAATCCTAGCTGGATATGGCGTTCGTCGGATGTTTTACATTCCAGATTTAATCGCGTCATAGCTTGTCCGCTCATTAATGAATGTTTGCCTGATTCAAGTTCTTCCATCATCGTTGGAAACAAAAATGATAGATGCTTTCCAACCACCGTCTGTGATTTGTACCCGGTAATTTCTTCGGCGGCGCGATTGAAAGTCAAAATGTGATGATTCAAATCAATTGTGACCAATCCGCTGGAAATACTGTCAATAATGCGTTCGCTGGAGGCGCGCATGTCGTTTAACTTCCGATGAACCTGCGCAATGTCTTCATCTGTCCGGGACAGTTGTTCATTAAAATGACTGCTTAAAAAAGCTACTGCCAAAAAAGCAAAGAGCGTGTAACTAACGCTGCCTCGGTACTGCGCCAGCAACTCCGGCTGGTTATTCGCCAGCGCCACATAACACGCTGACATAACTCCGGTCAGAACAAAGGTTCCCCTTCTAGAAGTCAAACAGCTAATTGAAAAAATGACGATCAAATAAAGGGCTGTATATGGAGAGTTGAAGATTCCAGAAAGCTGAACCATCCAAGTCACCAGAAAAACGTCACCCGTCATCTGTATGTATGCTTGTATTCGGTAGTGGGTGGAAAAGCGCAGCAGCAGGGCATAAATAAACGTTGCTCCTGACACAATTCCGAGTAGTAGAAATGATGTCTCAATCAATGGCTCGAGCGCTGTCACAATCGTAATCTTACCAATTACAAACGGAGCTAACAGAAACACCAAAATAGCGAGTGGACGCGCTAACGTATACCACTGTAACCTTGATTTTATTGCCTCGGAAGAGCCATCACGAACTTTGAGTTGTTGGGTTGATTCAATCATATTTTCAGGGAAACCGTAGAGGCAGGAGCAATGCCTCACCTATTCCGTTACTAAGATTTGTTGGACATTTTGCCAATCAAAGTAAAGAGTGGTAAATACATCGCAACGACGATGCCGCCAATCGAAACGCCAAGGAAGCCAATCATCAGCGGTTCTATCAAAGTCAACAAATTCGCGACGGCGGCGTCTACTTCCTGTTCATAAAAATCTGCAATTTTTCCAAGCATCGTGTCTAAAGCGCCGGTCTGTTCACCAATGCCAACCATCTGGCTGACCATGCTTGGAAACACTTTCGTTGCATTCAATGGTTCGACCAGAGTTTGCCCACGCTCAACTCCCGCCCGAATCGACATGATCGCTTCCTGAATAATTACATTGCCGGAAGTACGCGCGGTGATATCCAGCGCTTCCAAAATGGAGACACCTGAAGTCAGCAAAGTAGAGAGAGTTCGGGAAAATCTGGCTACTGCAACCTTACGGAGAATGTCACCAAAAATCGGCAATTTAAGTGCTATTTTGTCAATATTATAATTCCCTTTTGGCGTGCTGTAATACCACTTAAAAGCTGCAAATATCGATCCAATAATTATCACTGCCGCCCACCAGTAGCTGGCCAGAAAATCGCTCATGGCGACTACAATCATAGTGGGTAATGGCAAGCCTTCTGATTCACCCAGCAATTCTTTAAAAATCTTCGCAAAGGATGGAATGACGAAAATCATGATGACTGCAATAACTACAACCGCCATCACGACGACGATCACTGGATAAGTCATCGCTCCCTTGATTTCCGACTTCAATTTCACCGCTTTCTCAATGTAGATGGATAAGCGCTGCAAAATGTTATCAAGAATACCGCCTGTTTCTCCGGCGGCTACCATGTTGGTATAGAGGCGATCAAAGACCTTCGGCTGTTTTTCCATTGCGGCGGCAAGCGTACTGCCACCTTCGACATCTGCCTGGACACTGGCGATAGCCTGAGCAAAAAACTTATTTGGTTGTTGCGTAGCAAGAATATCCAGGCATTGAACCAACGGTAATCCGGCATCTATCATGACCGAAAATTGGCGGGTAAAAATCGAAAGCTCTTTGGAATTGACCTTTCCTCCACCTCCTATTTTAGGAAGTGCAAATTCACGCCCTTTCTCGCGAACATTCGTCATGACTACCTGCTCGCGTTTGAGCATTTTTTCTAAGGCTTCACGGTTTTCTGCCGTGCGCTCACCTGAAACAACTTCATTCGCTCTATTGCGCCCTTTGAATACATATGTCGGCATTTTTTCTAACCCTCAAAAGATTTAATTACAATTCTAAAAGTAGACTCTTAATCAATAATTAACGTTTACCGAAGGGGCTTGATCCCGTTGAAAACGGATTGCCTGGCGGTGCCGGAGGAGCACCAAAAGGAGTCGCCGGAGGTGGCGGAGTTCCCATCGTCGTTCCAACCGGAGCTGATGGCGGAGGCGCCATACCAGGTCGAGCTGTGCCAGCCATCCCTGAAGCAGAGGCACGCTCCGCAGGTGAATTCAGTCCAGAACCACGATTAATTAAATCTTGTAATTCATCGGCATTCGAGGAACGCTGCAACGCTAATTCCAAAGTAATTTGACGTTTAAAATACAGAGTTGCCAGACACTGATTGAGCGTTTGCATGCCGTATTTTTCCTGCCCGGTTTGCATCATTGAATAAATTTGATGCACTTTATCTTCGCGGATCAAATTACGAATCGCGTGATTGGGAACTAAAATTTCCAAAGCCATCACGCGCCCGCCGCCCTGCGCTTTCGGGAGCAGCGTTTGACACATGACTCCTTCTAACACCAGGCTCAATTGCGCGCGAATTTGTGATTGTTGATGTGCAGGAAATACGTCAATAACGCGATTGATCGTGGAAGCGGCAGAATTTGTGTGCAAGGTGCCGAACGTCAAATGGCCTGTTTCAGCAATGCGCAGTGCGGCTTCAATCGTTTCGAGATCACGCATTTCGCCGATCAGTACGACGTCAGGGTCTTGGCGTAAAGCAGATTTCAAAGCACTTGTAAAGCCATGCGTATCAGCCTTCACTTCGCGCTGATTCACTAAACAACTTTTGTGCTGATGCAAAAATTCTATCGGGTCTTCAATCGTCAGAATATGGTCATGCCGCTCACGATTGATCTTATCGAGCATCGCCGCGAGCGTGGTAGATTTTCCTGAACCCGTTGGCCCTGTGACCAGAATCAAACCACGTGGCTTATCGCACATCGTTGAAACGACTTGTGGCAAGCCAAGAGTCTCAAAGGATTTAATTTCGTATGGAATAGCGCGGAAGACAGCTCCAACTGCGCCTTTCTGATTGAAAAGATTGGCACGAAAACGTGACAACCCTTTCACGCCAAATGAAAAATCCAACTCTAAATCTTCTTCAAAGCGATGCTTCTGCGCATCTGTCAAAACGGAATATGCCAGCGCTTTCGTATCACTCGATGAAAGTGGTTCAAATTCTGTCATTGGATGAAGGTGACCGTCCACACGAATCTGTGGTTGCGAACTCATAGAGATGTGTAAGTCCGATCCACGGGCTTCAGTCATTTTGTGAAGCAATTCCGTTAACGTTAAATTCTCATTCGACATAAATACTTCCTGTCGGGTCGTTACTTAATATTTCGCAAATCAGAGGCTTGATCCGCCGAATTCAATCTCATTTACTTAACGGTTTCACGGACGACTTCTTCAATTGTCGTCATCCCCAGCCTTACTTTTTCCAGACCACTTCCACGTAAGGTGAGCATTCCTTCATCAATGGCCTGTTTTCGTAATTCAAGATTTGAGGCACCCACCAGAATTAATTCTCTTAACGAATCGGTCATTTCCATGACTTCGTAGAGACCAACGCGGCCTTTGTATCCGGTGTTATTGCATTTATCGCAACCTTTGCCTTTCTGGATGACCAAACTATTCGCTTCTTCTTCAGAAAAACCGACATCCATCAAGGCCTGAGCCGGAACATTTGTAGCTTCCTTACAATTTGCGCATATGCGACGAATGAGTCGTTGTGCCACGATAAGATTCACTGAGGTTGAAACCAGAAATGGTTCAATACCCATATTCATTAAACGTGAAATTGTGGAAGGCGCATCGTTGGTGTGCAACGTAGACAAAACCATGTGACCCGTCAGAGCCGCTTTGACAGCGATTTCTGCCGTTTCAAAATCTCGGATTTCGCCGACGAGGACGATATTGGGATCTTGTCGCAAGAATGAACGCAACGCGGCAGCAAAGGTGAGTCCGATTTGATCTTTAATCTGCACCTGATTGATTCCGGCGAGGTTGAATTCGACCGGGTCTTCAGCGGTCATGATGTTAGTATCAACCGTATTGAGTGATTGCAGTGCAGAATACAACGTGTTCGTTTTACCTGATCCGGTCGGCCCTGTTACCAAACACATGCCGTACGGTTTCTCGATATTTCGTTTGAATCGCTCAAGACTTTTCTCTTCAAATCCAAGCTTCGTCATGTCGAGCATGAGCTTTTCTTTATCAAGCAAACGCAACACTACTTTTTCGCCGAAGAGAGTCGGAAGCGAAGACACACGGAAATCTAACTCGCGCGATTTACCTTCAAATTTGAGTTTGATCTTAATGCGACCATCTTGCGGCAAACGCTTTTCAGAAATGTCGAGTTTCGACATAATCTTGAGGCGGGAAATCAACGCATCGCGCAGCTTCAGCGGCGGATTCATGATGTTATAGAGGATTCCGTCAATTCGAAACCGTACCCGGAATTCACGCTCATACGGCTCAATATGAATATCCGATGCACCGCGCCGGAGCGATTCCACTAAAATCACATTGACCAGTCGAACAACGGGAGCATCCTGGCTTGAACCCTCCAGAGAACGAATGTCAATTTCCGATTGCTCTTCTAAAACTTCTAAAGCATCTTCAGCGTCTCCAAACTCTGATTCGAAATCAGTGACGAGATTCGCTGTGGCTGCCAGATCATTCGTCGAGAGTCCTTCAATTTTAGGCTTTTCTTCTTTAGGCTTTTTGGCCAACGGGCGGTTCAGCAGCGCTTCAGCCTGTGACACTGACTGAGATACTTCCTGCCCGGTATGCAAATCCAACGCGCGTGAGCCACTGTACCCTCGCTCAATTGCATTTCTAACACTTAGCTCAGAAGCCACCACCGGTTCAATACTAAAACCTGTGACAAACTTAATGTCATCCATCGCATAGACATTCGCCGGATCAGCCATCGCGAGCGTCAACGTCGAACCTCGTCGAGAGATTGGGACAACACAGTATTTTTGAGCGACTTCTCGTGGCACTAACCGAGTGATTGTTTCATCAATTTCAACTGTTGAAAAATCAATGGATGGTATCCCATATTGACGACTCAGTGCCTCTGTCATCTGGTTTTCATTCACAAATCCTAAATGAATAAGGCTGGCACTTAACCCCAAATTATTCTTTCTTTGAAATTCGACACCTTCAGATAACTGTTCCGGCGTAAGCAATTGTTGACGGACAAGTATTTCACCTAATTTTCCGGACATGAATTTTTGGACTCCAATAACGCCAAGGGGCAAGGCGAAATATTTGTATGAGGTTTAAGGTAGAAACAAGAGGCCTATTCCTGTTTTAACAGCGTCTAACGCCATAAAGAATACTAAGTCACGTGCCAATTATTGTCAAGAAAAATGCCTGAAGAGATATGATCATTCTGCACTTAACTTTTATGTAAGGATTGTCACTGATAAACTATGATTCCGTGACTGATAATCAAGTAATCACTTTTCGTTTTTTTCGATAAATATGTTTGCTTCCATCATTAAACCCCCTTCATTGCAATTTGGTGATGTAGTGCAAATCGTCGCCCCGGCAAGCAATTTAAAGGCTGAATATCTGGCTCGCGGCGTCGCTGAGTTAACGCATCTTGGCTTTCGCGTGAACTATGATCCAACCATTTTGGAAAAGGATCATTACACCGCCGGCTCCGATGAACGAAGGGCTAGTGAACTAATGTCCGCGTTTACTAATCCTGAAGTCAAAGCGGTCTGGGCTGCTCGTGGTGGATATGGAGTCATGCGATTATTCCCAATTCTAAACGAAGACTTACTTCGTGCAAATCCGAAAGTTATGATTGGCTATAGCGACCTCACCGCTTTGCATCTTTACTTATATCGTCGTTTTGGATGGGTAACATTTCATGGTGCGATGGCAGCCAAAGATTTAGCTGGAGGCGCAACTCATTATGATCAAAAAACTTTATTGACAGCTATTACGCGCAACACTCCGATGGGCGAGATTGAAGCTCTTGGAACAGAAATGCTACACGTTGGAAAAACTGTGAGCGGACGTTTACTCGGTGGCTGCCTGACGCTGATCACAGCTTTAATGGGAACTCCTGATGAATTAGACACGACCGATTCAATTCTTTTTTTAGAAGATATTGGAGTGCGTCCCTATCAACTGGATCGAATGATTCAGCAATTGAAACTCGCCGGAAAATTCGATCATGTTCGCGCCATTATTTTCGGAGAGATGAATGATTGTATTCAAAACGCGGAACAGGGATACACGTTGCAGCAAGTGCTTCGGGGTTTGACTGCCGACCTTCATATCCCTGTCATGTTCGGATTACGCAGCGGACATAGCAACCTCGGAAATTTAACCTTGCCGCTGGGAGTTATGGCTTCGCTGGATGGAATGCATGGAATTCTTAGGATTGATGAAGCGGCGGTAATATAGAATTCCGGACTTGGGTCTTTGAGCCTGGGTCTTTGGTGGTTCGCCTCAACACAGAATTCGTTTCGGCATCATTTTCAAAAACTCACTATTTTCATTACCCAGACAACTACCAAAGTGCCAAGCCCAATCCATTCCTAATTTTTTGTTCATTATATTTTTTTGAAAAAGTTGTAGAATAGTTGGGAACTTTCCACCAAGGCTGGGGTCTAATGGTTATGTCATCACAATTACGCGATGACGACGAAGGTCTCGAAAGAACGAATACCACTTCAGGAGCGCGCTTACATGCTGGCAGAACAAAAAGCATGGCTGGCAAATAGCATTGACGCTGACCTCAACGGCGCGTTGAGTGAAGCCTATCAAGTGCCCGAAGTGTATGAAATGCCTGAAGCTCCGGCGGTTTCTGCGCGTGAACAGTATTTAGTTGCCAGGCTACACGCTGGAGAAATGGACGCCTTCTC
This sequence comes from Blastocatellia bacterium, assembly GCA_043736395.1. Taxonomy (GTDB): domain Bacteria; phylum Acidobacteriota; class Blastocatellia; order RBC074; family RBC074; genus JAFDVL01. The sequence goes on from JAYTCQ010000173.1 coordinate 31,447, forward strand.
TGAATTAGTCACTGAATATCAACCGCTCGTTTATTCTCTGACTCTCAGAGTAGTACATGATCGTGAAGAAGCTCGCGATGTGGCGCAGGACACATTCCTGAAAATTTATCGTCACTTTGACAAATTTCGTGGTGAGTCCAGTCTAAAAACCTGGATTTGCAAAGTCGCTGTCAATCAGGCACTGAATTCGCAACGCTGGTGGAAGCGACGTCGCCGTGAAGAAACCTGCTCCCTAGATGAACCCATTAACGAGCAACAACACGTCAGCGACAGATTGCAAAGCAATGGAAATTCGCCTGAAGCTGACACTCTCGCGCACGAGCGAAAACATCAGTTGGAACTGGCGCTAAAAGAATTGAAACCGGATTTTAGAATGGTAGTGGTGCTGCGAGATATTGAAGGGATGGCGTATGAAGAAATCGCTGGCATCCTTGAAATTTCCGTCGGGACAGTTAAATCCCGAATCGCTCGCGGACGCGAAATGTTACGCGGACGTTTAAGTCAGAAAGATTTTTGAGAATCCATGGTCGTGTCGTGCGGTGGGCGTATTTTCCGACGCTTCTGCCGATGGGTCGGCGAAACTTAAACCGGACTGGTGGTCAGCAACAACCCAATTCTGGTTTCGCTACGATGCCACCGTACGACAGGACAATGGAGCAGTAGTTCGCGGAATGAAAGTTCGCGGTTCGCAGTAAAGAAGTTCACAGTATCTTCTGCACTGTCTTAACTGCGAACCGCGAACTAAAGACTGCGAACTTTCTTCGCTGCGAACTGCGAACTTTTTTAATATATGAATTGCAGTAATTACAAATTGTTGATTTCCGCACAGCTTGACGATCAACTCAGACCGTCGGAACGCGCGTTGCTCAATCATCATTTGAACGAATGCGCCGCTTGTGAAAATTATGCTGCTGAGCTGCAACAACAGATCGTTTCTCTGACTGCTTTTAGTTCAGCAGCATTACCTGCGAGGCAAGTCGAAGAAATGAACACCGCAACGATGTTTGCGCTGCAAGTCGAAGCACGTCAGGCTTTACAAAAGTCCTACTGGCGTACCGAACAGAAAATTAATTTTCGGATCAAAGTTTTCTCTACGACCTTCGCCACCGCTTGTACGCTGGTCATGTTTCTGGTTTTAGTCGGAGCCATTTTACGCCCGGCACAACAGGCTCTATCTCATGCCTCGAATTTGCTGGATATTGCAACGCAAGTTGTGAGTCCGAATAGCAATGAAGAGCTCGCAGATTTGAAAGATGCATTGTTGCCAATGCCGACCAGTCCGCGTCCGATGCTTGATCCGCGTGGCACCTTAATTGGATTTGCCAATGACGTGCAAGACGAAGATTTAACTGTCATTGCATGGGTTGGATCGGATGGTAAAGCTTTCGTCAAAGAAGTCATCACAGCTCCGAACAATCCTGAAGTCATCGCCAAGCTTTCGACGGCTTTAACGAGTCAGGCAAATTTCAAGCCCGCATTCAAAGGCGGAAAGTTCACTGCCGCCAATACAGTTCTGATGTTCAGCCGCATGACCATCGTCGGTTGATGCTTTAAACCAAATCACTTCGACAGTTGAGTTATTCAATGCGCTTTTTCAAGCGGGATGTCGAAGTGTGTCTGAATGGTGGTTAGAAAAGGTGGTCGGTGATCGATGGTCGGTTAAAGGCAGCTTCGCCTGACAATCACGACCATCCAATAAAAAACCGATCACCGACCACTGACCACCTCTAAAAGGAGACACCTATGCAAGCTTCATCGAATCGCACTTCCCCTAATATCAACGTTACTCCCTTGATAGATGTCCTGCTGGTGCTGTTGATTATTTTTATGGTTATCAGTCCGCAGAAACCGCATAAATACGATACTAAACTGCCGGAAAAAAATGATAGCAATCAACCCGTTCCGCCCAGTTTGACGTTAGTAGTCAGTGTTTCGCAGTCCCACGAACTAATGCTGAATCAGACGAAAACCGCATCGCTCGGCGAACTTCAAAAATTGTTGCAAAGTACGCTTGAAGGCAGGCCGGGAGATCAAAGAACCGTCTTCATCAAAGGAGCACCGGGATTAAATTATGGAGAGATTGCGCAAGTCATAGACTCCGTAAAATCCAGCGGCGCGGCTCCCATCGGATTGCAATTGGATGCACTGAATTAATGGCAGAAACCCACAGGGCGTCTTTACTCTAAAAAGACTCATCGGCATAACCTTAAACTTTTCACTCACGGAGGCAACTATGTTCGATAAATTAGTAGAATCAACCAATGTCAAACCACAAGGTCGCAGCAAATTTTATTTGGCCATAACCGCGATTTACGGCGTCTCGCTTTCGGTCTTAGGTGTACTCACAATTATGTGGTTCAACCCGATGCCCGCAGAAGCGTACGAAACAATCGGGATGATCGCACCACCGCCGCCAATGGCTCCACGCCCTGTTACTCATGTAGTTCAACGGGCAGAAGCAGCTCCAAGAAATTTCGCACCGACCAGTGTTCCGAAAGATTTCCCCGACCCGCGAAAAATAACATCGGCTCCACGTGTGAATAGAAATCCGAATGTGGTAATTGGTATTCCTGGCCCAAACAATGACGGCCCTGCGCCAACACAATCGGATTTAAATTTGGGTGGAAATGATGCGCCCCCAGTTCCGATTCCAGTTGTAAAAGCTACACCTTCGCCATCGCCAAAAGCTGAGCCGACTCCGACACCTATCCTCAAAATTCACAAACCTATTGTTAGTGAAATGATCGCGAGTAAAGCGATCAAAAAAGTGCAACCGCCTTACCCATCGATGGCAAAATCTGTTCGTGCGCAAGGCGCTGTAAATGTTCAGGTTTTAATTTCTGAAGAAGGGCGGGTAATCTCGGCATCGGTAATCAATGGTCACCCACTGTTGCTTGATGCTTCTGTCCAGGCGGCACGTCAGTGGATATTTTCGCCAACTCAACTCAATGGATCGCCTGTCAAAGTTTCCGGCGTCCTGACATTCAACTTTACCCTGAATTAAGCGTTCTCAGTTACCATTAGAATCCTCTTGAAAAGCCTGCGTGAATCATTTGCGCAGGCTTCTTTTTTGTAGCGTGAACTGTTAGTTCGCGCTCTTGCCGCAAGATTTTCCATTCGAGAAAAATCGTCCCTCACTACACATCCTTTTCAGTGTTCTTTATAATCTCCACTATGAAAAAAATTCTTCTGCTCATCATCCTGCTGACTGCATCAGCCTTCGCGCAAAACCATCAAGTCATCGTCCCCGTCAACGCCGCCAAACCTGTCGGCCCATACAGTCCCGGAATTCTTACGAGTGATTATTTATACGTTTCCGGCCAAGGCATCCGCGACAGCAAAAATAATGTTCCCGTCGGAGTCGAAGCCCAAGCCAAGCAATGCCTCGAAAATGTCAAAGCTATCATCGAAGCCGCCGGATTGACGATGCAGCACGTAGTCCACATGCAACTCTACCTGGAAAATCTGAGTGACTTCGCCGTCGTAGATCAAGTCTACGCGACCTATTTTCCGAATCAGGCTCCAGCGCGAGTTTTGTTAGGCGTGACGAAAATGCCGACCGACACCACCATCGAAATGACTGCTGTTGTAGTCCGTGATTTGAAGCAGAAAAAAATCTTGCATTTGAAGTCACTAAAACCGCTTGGTAATGCCAGCTCCGCCGTCCAAGTCGGGAGCCGAATTTATCTGTCAGGAGTTTATGGAAACACTTCCGGCGAGGTAGAAGCGAATTTGAAAAAAGTTTTGAGCGAAGTAAAACTAAAAACGGCGAATATCGTTTGGCGCAATGATTACGGGACTTCCATTGAGATGCGGGAGTTACCGAATCAAGCAAAATTCGCTGCTTCGATTGTCGCTTCCAATCAGGCAATTCCAAAATTGAAAAATAATATTTGTCGTAGTGAAGGTCAGACAATTTATTGCACAGCGCAAAGCGGCAATGAAACGGGAGCCAAATCCGTTGAAGAACAAGTCAAAATTGTGATGCAAAAATTATCGGCAGGATTAGCAGCGCACGGCAGTAATTTTTCCGCCGTCACCGCCAGCAATGTGTATCTCGACGACATCAAAGAATTCAAACCGATGAATGACACGTACGCTACATTTTTCACGAACACGCCACCGACCAGAACTACGGTGCAGCCATTTCCGACAGCAAGGAAAGCGTTAGTAAAAATTTCCGTCGTCGCAGTAAAGTAGCGCGAACTAAGAAGCCGATTGGAACCTCAATGTTTAGTTCTTGTCATCGAAGATGACGAACAATATAGCCTAGCGAGAATCGCTAGGAATGCAGCAAACAAGATAGCGGCTCGCTGAAGGCGAGCAACATCGTATTTATTGTTCGACGCTTTCAGCGTCGGAATATATTGCTCTTGAAAACCTAGCGATGCTCGCTAGGCTATATTGTTGGTCGCCGTTGGCGACATAGAATGACTTTTCAAATAGTTGATTAAAATTTCACGCTACACTTTGACCAACAACTTCCCCGTATTCGTCCCCTCGAACAATTTATTTAACGCCATCGGAGCGTTCTCGAGTCCTTCAACTTCATCAACTTTGTATTTGATTTTACCTTCCATCAACCACTGCCCTAATGCTTCCATACATTCTTTGGCGCGGTCGTAATAATCTAAGACGATGAAGCCTTCGCAGCGTAATCGTTGCGTCAAAATTCGCGCAAAATTGTACGGCCCAGGCACGGGAGTTTCAGCGTTGTATCCAGAAATTAATCCGCACAAAGCGATGCGTCCTTTGATATTCATGAGGCTGATGACGTCATCTAAAATCTTGCCACCGACATTTTCAAAATTTACATCAATGCCATTCGGACAGTGTTTTTTCAGGGCTGCGCGGACGTTTTCCGTTTTGTAATTGATCGCCGCATCAAAGCCAAGTTCGTCTACAATCCACTTACATTTATCATCGCTGCCAGCGATTCCTACGACGTGGCAGCCTTTGATTTTTCCGATCTGCCCAACTAATGAACCGACTGCGCCAGCCGCTCCTGAAACCACCAAAGTCTCTCCTGCTTTCGGCAGCCCAACCTCGAGCAAACCAAAATACGCGGTCATCCCGATCATTCCGAATAAGCCCATGTACGCGGTCAACGGAACGTTCGGATTATTCGGCAACGGACTCAATCCATTGCCATCGCTGACACAATAATCCTGCCAGCCAAGTAAGCCTTGCACGTGCGTCCCAACGGCGAATTTTGGATTTTTCGATTCGACAATTTCACCAATCGCCCCCGCACGCATAACTTCGCCGATGCCCACCGGAGGCAAATACGACGGCACATCCGTCACCCAAATCCGGTTCGTCGGATCAAGCGAAATATATTTATTACGAATCAAAATTTGCCCGTCAGAAATTTCTGGTACGGCTTCTTCGCTCCACGAAAAATCCGATTCTTTAATTAAGCCAACAGGACGCGCTGCCAGCCGCCATTGCCGATTGATTTTGTCTGTCATTTAAGTATCTCCATTATTTTAATTCTTCGTTCAATAATTTTTTGAGCCAGGGATTTGTTTCTTTACTGCGATGACTCTTAACAATTTTCTTCCCCTCTTCGCCGCCTTCCATCATTAACGCTGAGATGGCGTCAAAGCGAATCAGTTGCGCTTCTTCAGTTAGCCATTTTTGCATTAACTCGTGACTCTCTATTTTCCAATGATGAACATCAATGTACGCCGCCAAGCCACGCTTGCGCAAATCAGAATCTTTGAGAAGGATTTTTAATTGTTCATCAAATTCTTTGCCCGTTTTATTTTTTAGAATATCCGTCGCCTCGGCTCTAATCGTAGGATCATCGTGCCCCATCAAATTCACGAGCGTGCTAATGTATTTTTTATCCCAATCTTCACCCATTTTGGATAACGCCATGCCTGCAATGACAGGGTTTTCATTTCTGGCAATTGATTCCAATGGAATCTGACCATTAATCTTTCTCGCTACGTCTTTTTCCGCTAATTCCGAAGCCATACTTCGAATACGACCTTCTGCGTATTCGCCATCATAAGCGTGAGGGTCAATAAAATATGCGTTGAGGTAATAACTCAGTGCCTTCTCCGTTTTCTTCAAAACTTTATCAAAAAAACTTCCGACAAAAGCGTGCATTTTGGCATTCTCTTTTTCGAGTGAAGCCCCCTTGATGTAGTATTTTTCAGCTTCCAGCAAATTATTTTCATGCTGCACCATTGCCGCGTAAGCCATGCAAAGCTTGCTATCGTCTGGATATATTTTGATCGCATCTAATAGCAGTGGTTTTGCCGCAAAGAAGTTATCTTTTTCGATTGCTCCATAAATTTTATCTTGATACACAATCAAGGAGTCCGAATGCTTAGCCGCGTAATCGCTGATGATTTTCTTACTTTTTTCATCGTCGCCACTTCGTCTAAAAACTTCAGATAAGGCGACGATTGCAGGTTCATGGGTAGGCTCTAATTTTAATATTCGGTCAAGATATAATTGTGAAGTTGCAAACCTTTCGCGAGAAAAATAAATATCAGCTAGTTGCTTGAGTAACGTCACAGATTCTGGTTTTTGAGCAAGATCATTCAGTAACTTCGTCTCTGCTGCCTCGCTATTATCAGGCTTCTCTCTGAAATAACGCGCAAATGCGTTATCGAATTCATCTTTTTAGAATCTTGTCTGACGAGCGGATTCCAAAATAAAAAAGGCAACCAAACGATTACCTTTGTCATGAATATATTTTGCCAAACGCATGTGCGTTTCAGGTTCGAAATAACGTTGCGACATATCACTACGCAACTCAATTAATTTGGCATCCTGTGCGAGTGCCGCTGACGAAATAAAAATAACTAGAATCAATCGAGCAAATAAAAGAGTGCGTGTTTTGCTGAGCATAAAGTTCTCCTTGAAAATCGTTCTGCTCAAGATTCTATTTCAAGTATTCAAAACTCGCACTCTTTTATTTCTGCTACTTCTTCACCGGAAGTTCCACCGTCACCTTCGCAGGCAATTTTGCTCCCGTCAGCACAGGCGCATCGTTCTTGAACGGGATCACAATTTGTTTGTCTTCCCATTTCAATATCACCGTAAAATCCGACAGTGAAGATTTATCTTTTTTGCCGTCAAAGCCCCAGAGCGTGACTTCTTCATCCTGATCGTCTTTCGCGAATTTTGTTTCTGCTTTGTGCTCGACGCCCATTTCCGGTGTGCCGGATTCAAGCAAGGCAACTTCACTGGTACGAACAATGATTCGATGTGTCGCGCGGCTTTTTGTGCCGTATTCAATCACGCCAATCGCATCGTCCATCCGTTTGATTTCCGGCGTCAGAATTGTGCCTTCGCGTGAATGAAAAGTGATGTAGCGATCCAGCGAATCGCCCCCGGTATTGGGTACGGAAAGCTTGATAAAATTTGTTGTCCCAGTAAAAACTTTTTGCCCCGTGAGCAAGTTGTACCAGGTATAAACATTGAACGAAGCGCAGCAACCGAAATTCGTAGTTTTATAAAAGACGTCACCCGCTTCACCCGCGTTGGCATCAGATTTTATTGTCCAGGCTTTTTTGTCCGGCTTGCTGGTTTTGCCGAGCCACGCATCAACTTTCAACGTTCCGTTCGAACCTTCGACATCGGGCGAGACATCTGTCCGAATCTCTTCGAGCAGCAGCAAAGATTTAAAATTTTCTCCGTTGAAAAGCGAAACGTATTTGAATTGACGATTGGTTGTAGTGAAAACTTCGCGGTCACTTTTACGTACGATTTCAAACGTTGAAGTGGTCGAAGTTGGCGGCGGCGCAGCGGCTTTTTGCGCGAAGACAATGGACGATAAACAGAACAACAGACATACGAGGGAGAATTTGGATTTAATAGACATGCGGATTCCTTTTGAATTTTATGAGGAGGGGAGATTCGGAATCAACATACAAAAAAAGCGGAGCAGATGGAAGAAAAATCTTCGTTGATCTGTATCGCCTCAGTGAAAAGTTGAAGGAAGGAGTCATTGGACATTTGTAGGAGAAGTGAAATATCAAGCAGAAAAAAGCAAAGAGTATGGGGGCAACCTG